>JAUXQA010000365.1 GCA_030683195.1 Rhodoferax sp.
CTGCAATTATGAAGATCGCAAGTGCACGCATATTGGTCGTCGACGATGAGCCCGTGATGCTCAAATACGTCACTGACACCTTGCGCAGACTGGGCATTCAGTCCATTGAAACCTGCAGTGACGGCGAAGACGCGCTGCAAACCATGGCCAGTTTCAAGCCTGACCTGGTTTTGACCGATATCCACATGAAGCCGATGGGGGGCCTGGAATTTGTCAGGCTGCTGCGTTCGGCGCCGAACTCGGCCCTGGGCAATACAAAAGTAATTTTCATGAGCGCCGATGCCAGCACCGAAACGCTTGGCGCGACGCTGCCCCTCGGAGCGCATGGCTACATTGTCAAACCCCCCCGTTTGGAAACCTTGAAGGCCAAACTGGAGTTGGCCCTGGGTTAAAGACTTGTTTCAACCTTGATGCGAACGCCATGACACCTGTATCTCACAGCGGATTATTGAGTCGCATATTGCGCCCGGGCATTGCCTTGATGATGCGCTTGAGTGGCCCCGTAAAGTTCTGGGGCCTGCCCATGCCGCTGGCCCTGGCACTGGCCGTGGTCCTGACCCTGAACCTGCTCAATTTGGGCGAGGAATACCAGTCGATCAACCAGCGCAGCACAGCAGGCGATTTGGTGGTTCAAATTGTCAAGGTGGCGCTGCCCTTGCAGCGCCATCGGGGCCAGACCGTGCTGGTTCAATCAGGTGCTCCAGACGCTGTGGCAGCTGGTGCAGACCTGGAGGCAACCCGCCAGGTGCTCAAGACCGCTGTGTCTCAACTGGACACCACATTGCAAAACCCCGACTGGGTTGCCTTGGCGCCTGCCTGGACGTCCACGCGCGCCGCTATTCTGGCGCTGGTGGCAGCAGCGCCAGCCCTTGGCGCCGACAGCGCCGTGGTGTTCAGGCAGCATCGTGCGCAGATTTTTGCTTTGGAGCAGTTGGCGCTGCAAGTCGGTCAAAGTTCCGGTTTGGCCATGTCGGGTGATTCGATCACATTTTTTGAGGCCAGTCTGATGGTGGATCACTTGCTGCCCTGGACCGAATCCATCGGGATGCTGAGGGGTACAGGCGTCGGTCTGCTGGCCAAAGGCAGTCCGGATGCCGGTGCGCTGGCCGGCATGACCCTGCTCGTCGATACGCTGGCTGAACGCACGACGCGACTCACATTCGCCACCAGCGGTCTGGCGCGTGCTGGGCAAGCACCGGCAGCCAGTTGGGAGCGGGCCTTGGTGCAAAGCCAGGCCTTCGTGTTGGCCGCCAAAGACCTGTCGTCCCAAACGTCCCCCACAGCATTTTTCAAGCTCGGCTCCCAAGCCATTGAGGCCGCAGAACTCGCGGGGCAAGACACCGCCCGCCAGTTGCAACAGCGCCTGGAGACGCGCCGTGCCAGCCTGCGCACTCAACTGCTTTTGACGGTGGCCATAGCCGTTCTGGGCCTGCTGCTGTGGTGGTATCTGTTGTTGAGTTTTTTCTACACCAGCCGGCATGACCGGGCCCAAACCGACGCAGCCATTGAGCAGGCGGCCCAAGGCGACCTCACGGGGCTTGCTGACTCGGGCATCGACTCTCTGGGCAATTTCGGGCGCCACATGGACACGATGATGACCAAAATGTCCGCCATCGTGGCCAACATTCGCACAGCAGCGGTGCTGCTGGGTGATACCGGCAAGAAGCTGGTGGACGACACCCTGGCCCTTTCTGAGCGCGCCAACACCCAGGGGGAGCATTTGCAACAAACGTCCCTGCATGTGAAGCGTGTCAGTGAGACCGTTGCGCGAAATGCCTCGGCCTCGCAAGAAATCAGCATGATGACTGCCAGCCTGCACAAGGAGGCCGATTCAGCCGGCCAGCTCATGACCCAGGCCATGCAGGGTATGGGGCCGCTGCAGGTGACCTCCGGGCGCATGACCGACATCATCGGCACCATCGACGGCATTGCATTCCAGACCAACTTGCTTGCCCTGAACGCAGCCGTCGAGGCAGCACGGGCGGGTGAGCAAGGCCGTGGCTTTGCCGTGGTGGCAGCCGAGGTGCGCGGCCTGGCCAAGCGCAGCCAGACCGCCGCAGCCGAGGTGCGCGTCTTGATCGCAGATTCATCTGCGCGGGTAGGCACCACGGTGTCCGAGATCCGGCAAGTGAACGAGATGATGGAAAGTCTGATTTCGGGAATTGGTGAAATCGCCATCAACGTCAATGTGATGGCTGAGGGCAGTGCCGCCCAAAGTGCTGCGCTGGACGAGGTTGTCAGTGCTGTGGGTGACCTTGACTTGCTTACTCAGGAAAACACGGGCCTGATTGCCAATGCCTCAGGCAACTCGGATCGCATGATTGCCCAAGCCTCGGCGCTGGAGATTTCGGTGGGCGACATTCAGCTTCGCCAGGGCACGGCAGACCAAGCACGACAAATGGTGTTTGACGCGATGATCCACCTGAGTAAATTCGGCTTGGAGCGCGCGGCTGCTGATTTTCAAAATGCCCAGGGGGCATTCATCCACCGCGATCTGTATGTTTTTGTGTTCAACCGCGCAGGTTATTACGTGGTGCACGGCGCTGCGCCGCAAAAGGACGGCACGCCCTTGCGGGCAATTGAGGGCCTCGATGCTGACAAGCTGGTGTCTGATGCCTTTGCCGTGTGTGACGAGGCCCAGGGTGGATGGGTCACCTACGCCATCACCAATCCGCTCACCGGGGTTGTTCAAGCCAAGATTTCTTACGTCAAGCCGCTGGATGAAGACCGCCTTATTGGTTGTGGTTGTTACCTCAATGCGGACTGGCTGGAGTTGTAATCTGACCGGTTCCCGAAGCTTCTCATGATCCCCAGAGACACCATGCCCATGCCAAACGATTCAGAGACGATGAGTCTGCCGCCTGTCCCGGACGGTCGTGCGCCAGAAAACACCCCCGACCCGAGTCCAGCCCGCCTGGCACTGTGTGCCGCCCTCTTGCCGGTATGGGGGCGCCATCTGGCCACTTCCCGCACACAGTCCGAGGCGGCAGTGGCAGAGATGATGTCGGCTTTCGCCGAGATCGGGCCCCATCTGGACCGCGCGGCACGGCAATCGAAACAGATCACGGCAGCGCTTGCCCATGACACCGGCGGCATCATCAATCTCGCGCAGGCCTGCTCGCAAGAGTTGGCGCCTTTGCTGACCCAACTGGAGCCTGGCGTTGCAGCCACCTTGCAGAAAGTCTTGGGTATGGTTCAAAAGTCGGTCGACGACCTGGAGCGTTTGTCTCGGCCCTTTGAGCATGAGACGCACATGGTGAGCCAGCAGGTGGAGCGCATGTATGTGGGTTTTCAGTACCAGGACCGTATCAGCCAGATGATGACCTTGTTGCATGACGATATGGCTCGCCTGGAATCGGTGCTGTCGAACCCGCTGGAGAGCGCCGATGAACTGACGCAAGTGGCCTGGCTGGCGCGACTTGAATCCCTGTACGTGATGCAGGAGCAGCGCCAGCACCACACGGGGCAGACGGCCATCGGGGCGGACGTGATCGACAACGACTTTGATACAACTTTTTTTTGAGGAACATGTATGGCACAAACAATTTTGGTGATTGACGATTCGGCCAGCCTGCGTCAAGTGGTGGCCATGGCGCTGCAAGGTGCCGGTTATGAGGTACTGCAAGCCGGTGATGGTGTTGCCGCTCTGGCTTTGCTCGATGGTCGAAAGATCGGTATGGCGGTGTGTGATGTCAACATGCCACGTATGAACGGTATTGAGTTTGTCAAGGCTGCCAAGGCTTTGCCTGCGTACCGTTTTTTGCCGATTTTGATGCTGACCACCGAGAGCCAGGAGTCCAAAAAAGACGAAGGGCGAGCCGCTGGTGCCAAGGCCTGGATGGTCAAGCCCTTCTCGCCTTCGTCTTTGCTCAATGCAGTTTCCAAACTCTGCCTGCCCTGATTTTTTGCATTAGTCCTGTCCCCTCCAAAGGAGCCCGATATGAGCGTCGCGTTTGAGTTGCCCGCCGAGTTGACGATTTACGGCGCCCTGGAAACCCGAGATGCCCTGCTCGCGTGGGTCACGCAGCACTCAGGCAAATCAGATCGGATGCTCGAAATTTCTGCCAAAGAGGTTGCTGAGGTCGACGGGTCTGGCCTGCAGCTGTTGGCGGCCTTGTCCAACATGGAGGTGTCCTGGCAGCTGGTCGAAGCCAGCTCCGCGTTCATTGAAGCCTGTCGCACCCTCGGCCTGGGCCACTGGGTTGACTCCCTTCCTTCTTCTGAAGCCTGAGGCACAACATTATGAGCAATTCCAGCAACGATGCTGACCGGGATTTCATTGCCGCAGCCATGCCGGCCTTCATCAGTGAAGCTGTGGAGCAAACCGAGGCCATTGAGACTTTGTTGCTTGAACTGGAAGAAGAGCCGGACAACCGGGAACTGCTGGATTCCTTGTTTCGCTGTGCACACACCGTCAAGGGCTCGGCTGGCATCTTTGGACTGAGCAAGGTGGTGGACTTCACCCACCACGTGGAAACACAGCTTGATCAGATGCGCGAAGGCACGATTGCCCTGGGTCCTGAGCTCAGCACCTTGCTGTTGCAGTGCAATGATCAGATCAAGTTTTTGGTAGCTACCGCTGCGGACAACGATGCAGACACGCCAGAACAAAAAGACCTGCGCGCTGACCTGGTGATCCAGTTGTGCGCCATCACGGAAGGTTCAGCGGGGCACGCTGAACCGGA
The DNA here is from genome assembly GCA_030683195.1 of Rhodoferax sp. Classification (GTDB taxonomy): domain Bacteria; phylum Pseudomonadota; class Gammaproteobacteria; order Burkholderiales; family Burkholderiaceae_C; genus Rhodoferax. Next base: position 4,686 of record JAUXQA010000365.1, read on the forward strand.
CGCTGCGACTACGCTGCCCATTCAGGCCGGGGCGCAAGCTGGTTTGAATCAGTGGACCATTTCTGCCCGATTTGGCCCCGAGACGTTCCGCAACGGCATGGATCCGCTCTCGATCGCGCGTTACCTCAGCGCTATGGGCACGGTACAAGCCATGCGCTGCGACACCGAGGGCGTACCGTCCTTGCTCAACCTGAACCCCGAAACCTGCTATTTGAGTTTTGGCATGGAGCTCCAGTCTGCTTCCTCGCGGGAGGATGTGGAAGGCGCCTTCAGTTTTGTCATTGAGGACTGCGAACTCAATGTCATAGCGCCCGAGACACCAGGGCAAAAGCTGGTGCGACAAATTGAGGAGTTGCCTGAGACGCCGCGCTTGGGGGACATGCTGGTGTCGGTCGGGGCCATTTCGCAAGACAAGCTGGCACAGGTGCTGGACAACCAAAAACACAGTCCCGGCATGCCGTCGGTGGTGGCGAATAAGTTGGGGGGGCTGCTGGAGTCCCAGGCAGGCGTTGCCCACGAGGTGGTGGAGGCTGCGCTGGGTAAGCAGCAAAAAATCCGGGATAACGCACCAAGTGAAGATCGCTATATCCGCGTGCAAGCCGACCGGCTTGACGCGGTGATCAATCTGTTGGGCGAACTGGTGATTGCGGGCGCCGGTGCTACCTTGCTGGCGCGTGAGACACGCCAGGCGGGCCTGGTCGAAGCCAACCTGCACATGAACAGTCTGATTGAAGAAATTCGTAACGGCACCCTGGGCTTGCGCATGGTGCCCGTGGGTGAAACCTTCAGCCGCTTTCGGCGCGTGGTGCGTGACACCGCGTCCAGCCTGGGCAAGGAAGTCAATTTCGAGATCGTGGGTGGCGATGCCGAGCTAGATAAATCCATGGTCGAAAAAATTGCCGACCCCCTCATGCACCTGGTGCGCAACTCCCTTGACCATGGTCTGGAGCAGCCGCAGGAGCGGCTGTCCGCCGGCAAACCAGCCGCCGGCAAACTGATCTTGAGTGCCCAGCATGAAACCGGCTGCATTCTGATTCGCATTGAAGACGACGGGCGCGGCATCAACCGCGACCGCGTGCTGCAGCGGGCCTGGAACCGTGGCTTGGTGGAGCAGGGTGTGGTGCCCTCAGACGACGCCATCAACATGCTTATATTTGAGCCGGGCTTTTCTACCGCAGAGCAAGTGACCAACCTGTCGGGCCGGGGTGTGGGCATGGACGTGGTTCGGCGCAATATTGAGGCCCTGCGCGGCTCGCTCAAATTGACGAGCAACCCGGGGCGTGGCTTGCAGGTGGACATCCGCTTGCCACTGACCCTGGCCATCATTGACGGCTTCATGGTGGGTGTGGGCAAGTCCAAGTTTGTTTTGCCGCTGGAGTCGGTGGTCGAGGTGATTGAGGCGGGTGGTCAAAACGTCAAGGTCGACAGCAGTGGGCGCCATTGTCTGGAGCTGCGCGGTGCCGTGCTGCCAGTGGTGCGTTTGCGCACGCTCTACACGGTGGAGTCCAACCTGCCTGAGCGGGTGAGCGTGGTGGTGGTGAACTCGCCGCGTGGCCAGTACGGTATCGAAGTCGAAGTGCTGCTGGGTCAACAGCAAACCGTCATCAAGCCCTTGGGCCGATTGTTCAAAACCTTGCGCGGCATCTCGGGCTCCAGTATTTTGGGCAGCGGTGAAGTAGCCCTGATTCTGGATGTGGTGTCACTGGGTGAATTGGCAATCAACAGCATGCATGTCGGAAAGCCCGTCCTGACCAAGGTTGCTGCCTGAATCTTTCTTTTGTCTGTGGTCTGACTAATTCAAACGTATGAAAAATACCAAGGCTCCCATTCGTTCCTCACAGTCAGCGGCCCCTGGGGCATTGGTTTTCGGTGGCCTCTGGCAACCGGGCGTCAGGCTCATGAGCCGGATGAATTTTGCGTCCAAGGCATTGATCATCAGTTTGATCTTTTTGATTCCGGTGGGGTTGTTGGGGTATTTCTTTAACAGCAGCCAGCGTGACCAGATCAGTTTCAGCCAGAAAGAGCGCACAGGCGTGGCGAGCATGCAGCAGTTTGTGCCGGTGTTGAACGGTGTACTCAAAGTCCGCAACGCCACCCGCGCAAGCCTGGGTGGGTTTGACGGCCAGAGTCGCTACCAGGCTGGCCGTACCCAAACCGATGCGGCGATTGCAGCATTTGAAAAACATTTGGTGACGTCGGGCGACACCCTGGACTTGCGTCCAGAGTTTGAGAAACTCAAGTCAGCGTGGATGCAGACGGCGCAGTCAGTCAACGGCGCAGACGCCAGCGGACGGACTGTTTTTGGCCCCGTAACCGCGTCGATAGTCACCTTGCTGAATCTGATTGGCGACAATTCCAATCTGGTACTCGACCCCGACATTGACAGCTTCTATCTGATGAACGCCATGGTGTTGACGCTGCCGCAGTTGGCCGAAGACCTGGGTCAGTTGTGGGGTTGGGGCACCTTCGCGCTGGCCAAGCCGGGTTTGTCGGTTCCAGACGCCAGTCGTTACACCGTGTGGGTGGCAGGAGTTGGCAATGGTTTGAAGCAGACCAAGGCCTACTTGCAGCGAGCCATCACTGCCAATCCGGCCTTGCAATCCCAAATCGACCTGTCCGTGCTTGAGGTTGTGAGCGTTTTCAGTGCCCTGGCGGCCGATCCCGACAAACTCATTGCCCAGCAGGGTCTGACGCCGGCGCAGTACTTTGACCAGGGCGAGGTTGCCGTGCTCAAGCTGACCTCGTTTTACGACAAGGGCTTGCCGGCCCTCGATGGCTTGCTAGCCGCCCGGATTGCCACCATGGAACAACGGCTGGCGACGGTGGCCGCCGTAGTGGCTGGTGTGCTGCTGCTGGCGGCTTACTTTTTTTACAGTTTCTTTTTACTGACGCGTGGTGGTTTGCAGCTGATTAATCGGCACCTTAAAGAAGTGGCTGACGGTGACTTGAGCCACACGCCCAGCGCGCCACTTGGCACTGATGAGCCCGCCCAGGTGTTGACCTCATTGATCCAGATGCAAGCGGTTTTGGTGCGTTTCCAGGACGCGCAAATGGAGATGGCACGCCAGCATGATGCGGGTGCAATGGACCATGTCATGCCGGTCAACGCCTTGCCCGGCAACTACGGTGCCATGGCCCAAGGTGTGAACGACCTGGTGAAAACACATACCCAGGTCATGATGCGCCTGGTTGATCTGTTGGATCTTTACGCCCAAGGTCAGTTTGAGCAGCAAATTGAGCAACTGCCCGGCCAAAAGCGCCGAATCACCGAGGTAGCCAATGCCGCGCGTGACACCCTGATTTCAGCGGATGCGGCTGCTCGCTTTAATGCCCGCGTCAAAGCTGCGCTGGACAACGTCACCGTGCCGGTGCGCATTGCGGACAACGACGGCACGGTCATCTACATCAACCATGCGTTGCGCGATACCTTGCAGGCCAACCGCGTTGGCTTTCAGAAGCAGATCCCGGGCTTCGACCCCGACAAAGTGCAGGGCGGCAGCGTTGGTATCTTTTATTCCGATCCACAGGCTGCGGTGGCGCGGCTGCGCAGCCTGACCGGTGTGGCGCGTTCACGGCTGGAGTTGGGCGGTCGCCAATATGACCTGATCACTACCCCCGTGAATGCTGAAAACGGTGAGCGGCTGGGCACGGTAGGACAGTGGACGGATGTCACGGATCAACTGGTCACCGAGCAACAAATCGACGCGTTGGTTCAGTCTGCGGCGCAAGGTGAGTTCAGTCAGCGCCTGTCTACGGCGGGCAAAACAGGCTTCTTTGCCAACCTCTCGCAGGGTATGAATCAACTGATGACTACCAGCGAACAGGGATTGAGCGACATCGCCGACGTGCTGGCCGCGTTCGCAGAAGGCGACCTGACGCACCGCATCACCCGGGACTACAGCGGCCTGTTTGCCAAAGTCAAAGACAGCGCCAACGCCACGGCCGAAAACCTCACCCGGGTGATTGGTGAAGTCCACGCCGCAGCAGACGCC
>JAUXQA010000370.1 GCA_030683195.1 Rhodoferax sp.
AGCTAAGAAGTACGTTTTTCGGGGGCAAGGTCACTTTCAGGATTTAGCTCTTGACCATAGGCACGCATGACGGCTTTGGGGTTGAGTTCATGCACGTATTCCATACCGGACGACAAGAAGCCACCGGTACCGGCCGTGGGATCGTAAATGGTACGGATAATGCCGGGCTTGGTCAGCGCATCATCATCTTCCATAAACACCAGCGAAGTGGTCAGGCGCACGATATCGCGAGGGGTGAAGTGTTCACCCGCAGTCTCGTTTGAGCCTTCAGCAAAGCGGCGAATCAGCTCTTCAAACACCAGACCCATATCGTGATTCGATACGGCCTTGATACTCAGATCAATAGTGCGCACTTTTTGCACAACCTTGTAGAGCAAGTTGGCATCATTCAACTGACCTATGAATTCGACAAAGTTGAAGTATTCGAAAATCTGACGGGCGTCTTTGGAAAAACTTTGGATGTAGCTTTCCAAGTTGGCCTTGATACCGGCTTCACCCAGCTTGGAGAGATTCATCTTGGATGTGTTGAAAAAAGATAGGCCACCAGTGGCCCGCAAGATCAGCTTCTCTTGCGCTTCTTCCGGCAGATTCATCGTCTGTATCTCTTGCTGCTTAGCCAGCACCGCTTCTTTAGTCGCTTCTAGCACGCATTCCAGTCGGCGCAATAGGCAAAACGGCAGAATGATGCGGCCATATTGGCTTTGCTTGAAATCACCACGCAGGAGATCGGCGATGGCCCAGGAATCGGCGGCGAGGTTGTTGGGGGTTTGGGTCATGGTTCAACTGTTCAAAGAAATAAGTTAGAGCTGATGCCACCTTTACCAGGTGATCCGAATAGCGAAGATCATTCTGAAAGCTTTGGTCGGCCTCAGAACGATCAACCTTGATTGGTCAACCCCGGGAGGGTTGGATAGTTTCACCAGTGGGAAAAACCAATTCAATAGAGTGTATAAGCTAGGCTCGGCAGGGCCGCGCCATGGGCGCGGCATAAAATATGTGGAACCAGCCTTTTAGTTCTTCGGCCGACAGGTTTTTTTGAGAACATCCAGAAATTCTTGATCCCGAGTGGATTCGACGGTGATATTCTTATAGACCACTTTGGCGCCAGGCTCGATCACGCGCAGATTTTCCAGGCCCTTGCGCACCAGCAGCTCGATGGCAGGCCGAGCCAGCTTTTCTTTCTCATTGTCTTTCTCCATGCGGGAGACGATCAGGTCGACTACTTTGGCCACCCGCTTGCCGTGGTCGCCTTTGACCACCAGTTGGAAGCCTGACACCCAAGCCTTCAAAATCAACTCGAAAGCGGCGCGGCCATCTTCAAACTTGGCTTTATCAGTCAAACGGATGATCTTGCCAAAGCCGGGTAAGTTGACAATGTGCTGGTCGGTCAGCGCATCCCAATAGGCGCGCATTTCGGCTTGTGTGGTGGGGCGGGTCAGCACCTCGCCGGTTTTGCGATAGGCCAGCTCGCCATTTACAACCACGCCCACTTCCACTGTCTTGTTGGAATCGGTACTGAAAGGCTGAACGGTAGTGTGCAGCAGCGGACGTAGGGCCTCGGGCGCATCCGAATTGACGATAAGGCTGTCTAGGCGCATTTCGCGCTGAAGCAACTCGGCACCGCGCACCACAGATTCGATGAACTGGAACTTGGCGGAAAACACGCGGGACAGGCGAGCCAGATTGAATGGCGCTGGTGGCGCTGCTTTGATGGCGGCGACCACCTTTTCAACCTCGTCCACTTTGAATGCGAAGGTGCCGATTTCAGCGGGGATATTAGATTTTTCGGGGTCTACACCCACGGCTTGCGGAAGCTCTTTAAAGGTTTGTGGTGTCAGTACCATGCCATTGGGCTCAGCGCGATGCCGGGGTGCTTCGAACATGAGTGGCGTGGGTGTCCAGATAAGCACGTTGTCATCCGTCATCAGCAAACCAATGCGCAACCCTGGCTGACGCTTTAGCGGAATTTTGTATTGCTGGGCGGCTGCAAACAGCCTCTCCAAAGATGGCGCATCGCAGTAGCCAAGGCGGCAAGCCTCTTCGTCACCGTCGAGCACCATCATGATTTGCCCGACCTCGCCAACTCGCATGCAAGAAATCAGAGCTTTGGCGACGACCTCGGACACGCCTGGCGCAAAAAACAACTCGGCGCGTGGCGCTTTCGATAATGCGAATCAAGCCTTCGTCTTGAACCGACTGGAATACTGGCATATTTCTCCCCTGATTTCTATTGCATCTTCACGGAAGTCTACCGCTTGCGGACCTGGGCTAGAGGGGGTGCCGCCTAGATCGTCTCACGGTCCAACGGAGGCCGCTTTTGGTACTTCGCCTAGACCGTCTTACTGGCACCATTTAGATAACCATTTACAGCAACAATCAATGGAAAGACACAAGGCAAACAATGACGCACCTCCGACACCAGACGTGCAACACGAACAGGCCATTGCAGGTGCACGCCGACCGTGACGCCTGAAACGGAACAGTTTGACGACGATCTGAGCGACCCTGCAGACTCGTCGATGGCGCCACCAGTCCGAAGAAAGAAAATAGAGGGGAAGAGCTGGATTCAGTTCGAACTAATGGCATCAAGGGGCCAACAGGAAACCCAGACCGAACCACGAACGTAACCCAGCATTAACAGGCTGGTTTTTTTCGTTCGATGGTTCGTGAAGTTAACGAAACCTTGAGCCCCGTCACTCGCTGGCGAAAGGCTGCACGGCACAAAACCATGTACCGCAGTCTGTAAACAGTCTGTAAGAGCCCAAAAGACTAAAACCGCGCTACCAATTAGGTAGCGCGGTTTCTTTATATTAATTGGGGTGGCTGATGGGGCTCGAACCCACGACAACAGGAATCACAATCCTGGACTCTACCAACTGAGCTACAGCCACCACAGCAAGTATTATAACTGCTATCAGCCCCTATTTAGCTACGTTTGTCACTGAATCTGCAAGATTAGGCACAGGACGCGAAACCATCATCTTCACTTTGAAACGATCTTTCAAAGAATCATAGTAAGCTTGATTCTCTGCTGATGCCCACCATTGCCCGTATTGCACTCGGCCTTGATTCGCTATTGCCTCGGTCGGCGCTGCTCTCGAAATAACCTTGTTCACACGAGCCAAAGCGTAACCTTGCGGTCCAAGATCAACGCCGATCAGTGCGGGCAAAACAGATGCATCTGCTCGCAGTACGGCATTCAATACAGATGCTGCTGTGTTTAGGGGTTGGTCACGGGAAAGTACTATTGCGGCCGGCAATACAGCGGTATCGGGAGATGCCTTCCAGAGAGCTAGTTTCTCCCGTCCCTCTTTTTTTGCTAAAAGAGCTGCATTTTCAGACATCACACGGTTGCGAATTGCCTCTCGCACGGCCTCAAACGGCTGTGTTCGAGCCGGTGTGTATTGCTTGATGCGACCCGCAACCAACTGACTGGGCGCTGTTTCGATCGCTTCAGTATTACGATTTTTCTCCACAGCATCGGGGGCAAAGATTGCCGTCAAAAATTTATCGTTGGCCAGCACGCCAGTCACGCCAGGGGGTGGGCGACGAAGGACATTGGATGCCGAATTAACCTCTAGCTTGAGCTTGTCAGCAATTGGTTTCAAACTGTCAGACTGCTCATAGACGCCATTTGTAAAGGCTTCTGCAGCTTCTGCAAATTGCCGCTGTGCTTGCTGCTTCTTGAGATCCGCCTCGAGGCTCACCCTCAACTCTTCGAAACTGAGCTGCTTGGGCGCCTTAACGTCGGTGAGTTGAATGATGTGGTAGCCAAAGTCAGACTCAACAACTTCGCTGATTTCCCCCTTCTTCATGGCGAAAACAGCCTCTTCAAATGGTTTGACCATTGAGCCGCGGCCAAAGAAATCCAAATCACCACCGTTGGCAGCTGACCCCGTATCTTGCGAATTTTTCTTTGCAACTTCAGCGAAGTTGCCAGGAGCTTGCCGCAATTGTTTCAACAACTCATCCGCACGAGCCTTTGCTTTTTGCTTGTCGGCAACTGGCGCATCCTTGGCAGCATTGATCAAAATATGGCTGGCACGTCTTTGCTCGTTACCACTCAGGCGTGACACGTTCTGCTCGTAATAGGACTTCAAGTCCGATTCGTTGATGGAAATCGTTTTTGTAACAGCATTCAAGTCCAGGACAACATATTCAATGCTGGCTTGTTCAGGGGACTGAAACATGGCTTGATTTGCCTTGTAATAATTCTCTAACTCAGTGTCAGTTGGTGTGACCTGACCAAGAAATTTGTCAGTTACAAAACTAAGAATTTGCGCTTCACGCTTTTCAAAGAAAGAGTTTAGGGCGACATCCGCCATACCTGGAGTCGCGAAGCTCGTCGCAGTGACTGCAGCTTCAATCTGTCTGACAGACAAATCCTTACGAACTCGGGCCTCAAATCCTTCGGGGGTCAAACCTTGGCTGGCAGCCAACTGACGATATCGATCCATGTCCAGCTTGCCGTCAGGCAGGCGCAGCGATGCAATGGTGGGGTCTTCTTGAAGATTGCGAGCAAGCATCGCATCGCTGGTGCTGAGCTTGAATTTATCTGTCGCCTGCAACAAAACACGATCTCGAACAAGTCGCTCCAACGTTGCATATCGCGCTTCGGGCGAATCCAGCAATTTCACATCCAAGGTGGGCATGGAAGTACGCAGACGATCTGCCTCGATTCTGTGAGCAGCGTCCCACTCGGCTTGGGAAATATCGTGACTCCCAACACGGGCAACAGTCTCGCCTTGAGAGTTGGACTGGTTATACCCATCAACGCCAAACAACACAAACGAAGGAATCACAAGCAAAAACAACACACCCATCATGATTCTCGTGTGCCGGCGAACAAAATCAAACATGCGAAAAATCTCCAATCTAACAACAAAAAAGGCGAACAATGTGTTCGCCTTTACTTGGGTGGGTGGTGGGTGCTGACGGGCTCGAACCGCCGACCTACGCCGTGTAAGGGCGCTGCTCTACCAACTGAGCTAAGCACCCCACCTATAACTTTTAATCAGTTCAAGGCATCTTTCAAAGCCTTGCCTGGACGGAATTTTGGAACCTTGGCAGCTTTGATTTTAATTGCAGCGCCGGTACGAGGATTTCGTCCCAAGCGCGGAGCACGTTTACCTACGGCAAATGTACCAAAACCAACCAGGGAAACTGAGCCACCCGCGTTGAGTGTGGTCTTTACTGCGCCGATAGTCGCTTCCAAGGCGCGCGCTGCGGCCGCCTTGGAAATGTCGGCGTGTAAAGCGATGTGTTCAATCAACTCGGTTTTATTCACAAAGAACCCCTACTATGAAATAAATTCATTCCATTTTTATCCAGAATGCTGCGTTGCCCTTGGGCATTTCCGACAAAACCGAGTAAGCACTGTAAAACAACAAACGCCGATCTCTCATGTCTAAGATCATTATTCTAGTCGGTTTTAATGACTATACAGTTCCGTCAGCACAGCAATTTCAACTGACATTTTCGAAATCTGACTGGTAACGGCGTCAAAGGCAGGATAGCCGAAACGCTCAGGTCACGCCTGCGCAATTTGGACGAGGAAAAAGTACTGCCGGCTGACTCGCAATATTCAAAATATCAGAGCATTCTGGGCGATGTGACGGTTGCTTGTTTCACGACAAGTGCAACACCTAGTGCGGTTATCACTGTGCCAGCTATCGTCGTCAGCGTAATTGGCTCCTCGAACAAAAACCAAGCCATAAATGCTGTCACAGGGGGCACAAGATACATCAGACTCGTCACCGAGGCAGCAGCACCTCTTTGAATGAGCATGTACAGCAAGGAGCTGCCGCCCAAGGTCAAAACAAGTACAGACCAGAGCATGGCAGCCGCCAGATTTGAATTCCAATGCATTGACTCAACTTCCATCAAAGCCAAAGGCAATGTAACCAAAAATGCAGCTCCAAGTTGGACAGTGCTCGCAGTGCGCACATCACAGGGCGAGACAAAACGTTTTTGATAAAGCGTCCCCAGCGTGATACTTAGCAAAGCGCCCACCGCAAGTGCCAGGTTGACACCATCTGCTTCGCCACCCTGCCCGAACTTGCGAGATACGACCATTACAAGACCAGCGAACCCCAGTAGCAGTCCAACCCATTGCCTTGAGGCAATTTTCCCTCCTACTGACGCCAACCATAGAGCGGTCAGTACGGGCTGAAGTCCAACAATCAAAGCCACAAGCCCTGAACCTAGCCCCGCCTTGACAGCAGCCCACACACCGCCCAAATAACCCGCATGCATGAAGACTCCCGTAATGGCTAAGTGCAACCACTGTGACCGATTCACTGGCCACCTCACACGAGTCAAAAATATCCAAGGTAAAAAACAGGCAATCGACAAAAGATAGCGAATCAGAAGAAATTTCATCGGCGGGGCGTAGGGCATGCCGTATCTAGCCACAATGAATCCGGTACTCCAAATCAGCACAAAAACGACTGGCATCGCCCGAATCAAGGAGCGACTTCCCCCCGCAGTCACTTCACGCGCGCCCGAATTTCCGGCAACGCTTTTTGCAGGTAGTACACCATGGACCACACCGTCATGATGGCGGCGATCCAGATCAACCAGACTCCCCACAAGTGTGTATCGATCACACCCAGCAACACGCCATCAAAGAGCAAAAAAGGGATAGCCACCATCTGCAAAACGGTTTTGAGTTTGCCCACCATGTGAACGGCGACGCTTTTGGCTGCGCCGATTTGCGCCATCCACTCGCGCAGGGCTGAGATCGCGATTTCTCTGCCGATGATGATCAGCGCGACGAACACATCGGCCCGCTGCAAATGAACCAAGATAAGGACGCAGGCGCAAACCAAAAATTTGTCTGCAACCGGATCAAGAAAAGCCCCAAAGGAGGAAACCTGGTTGAGTTTTCGGGCAAGGTAACCATCAAGCCAGTCCGTGGCGGCGAACACCACAAACATTACCGTGGCCATCAGGTTTTGAACAGCCGGCTCAATGGGCAGGTAGAACACGCCTACGATCAAGGGGATCGCTGCGATGCGCGTCCAAGTCATGATCGTGGGTATGGTAAAAAACATGGTCTGATTGTGGCACGGCTCAAGTCGCTTTCGATGGCATCCTTTCAGTGCAACATCCGGTAAATTTCTTCAGCCAGATCCCTGGAAATGCCCTCTACAGTTGCAATGTCCTCGACGCCCGCCAGCGCGACGCCCCGGACCCCACCGAAGCGCTGGAGCAGCTTGGCCCTGCGCTTTGGCCCGATGCCGGGAATCTCCTCCAACTTGCCACCATCCACGCGTACCTTGGCCCGTTTGGCGCGCATGCCGGTGATGGCAAAACGGTGTGCTTCATCACGGATCTGCGCCACTAGCATCAGGGCCGCTGAGTCTTTGCCCAGATAGACCTTGTCACGCCCATCCGCAAAAACCAGCTCCTCCAGGCCGACCTTTCGGCCTTCCCCTTTCTCAACGCCCACAATCAAGGACAAATCCAGCCCCAGCTGTTCAAAAACTTCGCGGGCCATGGAGACTTGACCCTTGCCACCATCTACCAGTACCAAATCCGGCAGACGGCCCGTTCCCGCCGGTATTTGCCCCGTTTTCTGAGCCTCTTGCAAGGTCTCGGCGAGCTTGCCATAGCGGCGCAAGAGCACCTGGCGCATGGCCGCATAATCATCACCTGGCGTAATGCCCTCAATGCCATAGCGACGATATTCGGCACTTTGCATCTTGTGTTGATGAAACACCACACAAGAGGCCTGTGTGGCCTCGCCCGAGGTGTGTGAGATGTCAAAACACTCAATCCGCAATTTATCGAGGTCATCCAGCGTCAGGTCCAGGGCGTCGGCCAGTGCCCGGGTGCGAGCCTGCTGGGAGCCCTCTTCTGCCAGCAAACGCGCCAACTGAAGACCGGCGTTGGTCTGCGCCATTTCCAGCCACACACGGCGCTGTTCGCGCGGCTGATGCACCGCAGTGACCTTGACGCCGGATTGAACCGACAGTGCCTTGAGCAGATTTTTATCAACCGGCTCACTCACCACCAGGGACGGTGGAACCGGCACATTCAGGTAGTGCTGCGCCACAAATGCGCCCAGCACTTGGGCCTCAATGGAGGGCACAGCCTGAGCTTCGGCATCGACCTCTTCATCCACAAAAAAGACCGCCGCATCTTCCACATGAACCGGGAAATAGGGGCGATCCCCCAAGTGACGACCGCCCCGCACCATGGCGAGGTTCACACAGGCACGGCCGCCCTGCACCTTCACAGCCAAAATATCCACGTCACGATCCGAAACGTTGTCCACCGACTGCTGGTGCAGCACATTGGACAACGCTGCGACCTGGTTGCGGAGTTCCGCGGCTTGCTCAAACTCAAGGCGCTCTGCGTGCGCCATCATGCGGGCTTCCAGCGTGTCCATCACCTGGCGGGCATCACCGCGCAAAAAGCGCTCGGCATTGGCCACGTCCTGAGCGTAATCCGGGGCGTTAATGTGACCCACGCAAGGCGCTGAACAGCGCTTGATTTGGTAAAGCAGACAAGGGCGGGTGCGGTTGTTGAAAACCGGGTCCTCACAGGTTCTCAAACGAAACACCTTTTGCATCAAAAGGATCGCTTCTTTGACGGCCCAGGCGCTCGGATAAGGCCCAAAGTAGTGGTGCTTTTTCTCGACGGCGCCCCGGTAATACGAGACCCGGGGGAAGCTCGTGCCCGGGTTCGAAGTGACGGCAGCACCTGTCATCTTCAGATAGGGGTAACTTTTGTCATCCCGAAACAAGATGTTGTATTTCGGGTTCAACGTCTTGATCAGGTTGTTCTCAAGCAGCAACGCCTCTGCTTCGGAACGCACCACCGTGGTTTCCAGGCGCACAATTTTGCTGACCATGTGCCCGATGCGGGACCCACCGTGATTTTTCTGAAAGTAGCTCGACACCCTCTTTTTGAGATTGATGGCCTTGCCCACATACAGAACGGTGCCCTCTGCATCAAAGTAACGGTACACACCCGGCAACGGTGGCAGGCTGGCCACATCGCTCAGGAGTTGCGGGGGATGAGGTGATGGCGCATCGGGAGCCGCGCGATCAAGGGCGTCGGGTAAGTCAGTGGGGTCAGGCAAAACGGGCATAGGTGTGTATTGTGGACAATGTCGGGCGTGAATACAGGAAACCTTTGGGACATCTTTTGCAGGGTCATCGACAACTACGGCGACGTTGGGGTGTCCTGGCGGCTCGCGGCGGGATTGGCAGCGCGTGGGCAGCGCGTGCGACTCTGGTTAGACGACCCAAGTGCCCTGACCTGGATGGCACCCCACGGCGCACCCAATGTCGAAGTCAGGCATTGGGCGGAGCCCATGCGCGTCCCAGAACTGGAATTAAGCGATGTCTTGATTGAAACCTTTGGCTGTGAGATATCTCCTGAATTCATAGCTTCCAGAGCAATAGATACGCCGGCTAGAGGCAAAAAACTCTTGTGGATCAACCTGGAATACCTCACCGCAGAGGGCTATGCCGAACGCTGCCACGGCTTGCTCTCACCGGTGATGAATGGGCCAAGCGCAGGGCTCACCAAACATTTTTTTTATCCGGGGTTCACCCCGGCCACCGGTGGCTTGCTTCGCGAACCCGACCTGCTTGAGCGACAGTCCCGATTTAATCGGGAGGTCTGGCTTCGAACGCTGGGCATTGACTTCAAGGGCGAGCGACTGATCTCCCTGTTTTGTTACGAACCAAGCGCCCTGGGCACATGGCTTGACAGGCTTGCACAAGATCCACAACCATCCCGGCTGCTAGTGACCCCTGGCAGGTCTACAGAGGCGCTCAGAACCTGTATTTCAAGTAAAAACAGGCTCCAGCCGGGATGGAATAAGCAGGAATTGCTATCCTTTTCTTACCTCCCCCCACTGACCCAAATTGACTTTGATCACATGCTTTGGGCGTGTGAGCTGAACTTTGTGCGGGGCGAAGATTCCCTAGTACGTGCGTTGTGGGCCAATAAGCCCTGCATCTGGCAAATTTATCCCCAGCATGACGACGCTCATCACGCCAAATTGGCGGCTTTCCTTGACATGATGAACGCCCCCCCGTCGATGCGAGCAGTCCATCTGGAGTGGAATGGCGTGTCGAGGACTCAAGCCGACAACTCGGAAAATGAGTTGGTGCACGCCTTGCCGCGTTGGCAGCGCACCGCGACCCATGTGCGAGACAACCTCTTGGGCCAAGTCGATCTTGTCACCCAACTCCTGCGACTCGCCTCAAAAAACCTTTAAAATAGCGTGCTTTGCGGACCTCAGCTGGATCTTTTTGCCAGTACAAGCCCGCGCCAGCCGCCATCAAGCGGCCAACCTTCACATTACTGATATGAAAACCGCTCAAGAAATTCGCGCCGGCAACGTCATCATGCACGGCAAGGACCCTATGGTCGTGCTCAAAACCGAATACAGCCGTGGCGGCCGCAACTCGGCCACCGTGCGCATGAAGCTGAAAAGCCTGATTGCCAATTTTGGTACTGAAGTCGTGTTCAAGGCCGACGACAAGATCGATCAGGTCATTCTGGACAAAAAAGACTGTACCTACTCCTACTTTGCCGAGCCCATGTACATCTGCATGGACACCGAGTACAACCAGTACGAAGTGGAAGCCGAAAACATGGGCGACTCCCTGAACTACCTGGAAGACGGCATGGAAGTTGAAGTAGTGTTCTACGAAGGCAAGGCCATTTCAGTTGAAATGCCCACCAGCGTCGTGCGCGAGATCACTTGGACCGAGCCCGCCGTCAAGGGCGACACATCGGGCAAGGTTCTCAAACCCGCCAAAATCTCCACAGGTTTTGACCTCGGCGTGCCAATTTTTGTAGCCCAAGGCGACAAAGTTGAGATCGATACCCGCACAGGTGAGTACCGCAAGCGCGTTTAAACCCGCGTGGCGTCAAAAAAAGGCTTCTTAGGAAGCCTTTTTTGTTGGAAATTTTGCAACTTGGTCTACCCCATCGACTTGAAACGTTGATCGAAACCGATGTACGCTCTTCGCATGAGCAACATCAACGCAAAAGAAGACGCAGCTCCAGGTCTGATCACAAACAACCTGACGGCATCCAACCTGTCTCTGCGGAGGGTGGCAATTGATACCTACCGGGAGAATGTGGCCTACCTTCACCGGGACTGCGCCGTGTACCGTGCTGAGGGTTTTCAGGCACTCTCAAAAGTTGAAGTACGAGCCAATGGGCGTCGAATTCTGGCCACGCTCAATGTAGTGGACGACCAAAACATCGTGGGATGTGATGAACTGGGACTGTCGGAAGACGCCTTCCTGCAACTCGATATCCAGAACGGTCACACTGCGTCCGTGTCGCAGGCAGAGCCACCTGAGTCCATCAATGCGCTTCACCGCAAGCTCGCTGGCGAGCGGCTCGACCGAGATGACTTCAGGCGCATTGTGCGAGACATCGCAGAACTGCGTTATTCAAAGATTGAGTTGACTGCCTTTGTCGTGGCGACCAACCGGGATGAACTGGACCGCGAAGAGGTCTATTTTCTGACCGAAGCCATGATCGCCAGTGGACGCACCCTGGACTGGCAGGAGCGTTTGGTGGTGGACAAGCACTGCATCGGCGGGATACCCGGTAACCGCACGTCCATGCTGGTGGTCCCGATCGTGGCGGCGCATGGCTTGCTGTGCCCCAAAACCTCGTCTCGTGCCATCACCTCACCCGCGGGGACTGCCGACACCATGGAAGTGCTGGCCAATGTGCAGCTGCCATTTGACCATCTGGCGGGCATCGTGCGCGACCATCGGGCCTGCCTGGCCTGGGGCGGCACGGCCAGGCTGTCGCCGGCGGACGACATTCTGATCTCGGTGGAGCGGCCCCTCGCGATTGATTCGCCGGGTCAGATGGTGGCGTCCATCTTGTCCAAAAAAATCGCTGCAGGATCAACCCATCTGGTGTTGGACATTCCCATTGGTCCGACTGCCAAAGTGCGCTCCATGCCGGAGGCGCAACGCCTGCGCCGCCTGTTTGAATATGTGGCGGGTCGCATTCACCTGTCGCTGGATGTCGTGATCACGGACGGTCGTCAGCCCATCGGCAACGGTATTGGCCCTATTCTGGAGGCGCGCGATGTGATGCGCGTGCTGGAGAACGACCCTCGCGCGCCGAACGACTTGCGACAAAAATCACTGCGACTGGCCGGCCGACTGATCGAATGCAACCCTGATGTACGGGGTGGCGACGGATTCGCCATTGCCCGCGACATTCTCGACTCGGGCCGTGCGCTCTCCAAAATGAACGCCATCATCATGGCACAAGGCCAAAAGCCTTTTGACCACAACAACCCGGCGCTCGGTCCATTGACTTTTGAGATTCGTGCCAACCAGGCTGGCGCAGTCACGGACATCGACAACCTGCAAGTGGCCCGAATTGCCCGTTTGGCTTGCGCCCCGAAAGTCGTCGGCGCAGGGGTGGATTTGATGCACAAACTGGGTGACCTGGTCGCCTCAGGAGATGTTCTGTACCGGGTTTACGCCGGGTTTCAAAGCGACCTTGAATTTGCTCGCCAGGCCTGCGGGCGGTCAACCGGCTTTACCTTGGGCAGGACCGAAGACGTGCCTCGTGTCTTTGTGGAGTTCTGATGCCATCAAGCCCCGAAGCCCAACCCCTGTTGCTGTGTTTTGAAGATGAATTGGCGAGCGGTGCACGCATCGCTGACGCCGGTAATCTGGCCCTCGCCCGGATCGAGGAACATCGCTTTCCTGATGGTGAAATCAAGCTACGTCTGCCTCGCACGCTCCCCAGGCACACCGTCATTTTGTGCTCGCTGAATGACCCCAATGAAAAATTGATTGCTCTTTTACTGGCAGCCCATACAGCCCGCGATCTCGGTGCAAAACACCTCACATTGGTGGCACCTTATTTGGCCTACATGCGCCAGGACATCGCGTTTGAGGCGGGTGAGGCCATCAGCCAGCGTGTGGTGGGTGGTTTTTTAGCTAGTTTGTTTGACGCGTTGATCACAGTAGACCCTCACCTGCACAGGGTGGCATCCTTACAGGAAGCTGTACCAGTGAGTCATGCCGTCACGCTCAGTGGTGCGCCGCTATTGTCCGACCTCATCGCCACTCGCCGGTCGAACCCCTTGTTGATAGGGCCGGACGAGGAATCGGCTCAGTGGGTCGCCCAAGCGGCCTCACGCCATGGTTTTGACCATGCCGTGTGCCGCAAAATACGCCGTGGCGACCGCGAGGTTGAGGTCAGCTTGCCTGACTTTCCAATTTCTGGCCGTCAGGTGGTTTTACTGGATGATGTAGCAAGTACCGGCCACACCATCGCTCAGGCGACTCGGCTGCTCATGGCAGCCGGGGTAACGTCTGTCGACATGGCAGTGACCCACGCACTCTTTGCAGGTAATGCCTTACGAGTGATTCAAGACGCTGGCGTTGGAGATATCTGGAGCACCGATTGCATCGATCACCCTAGCAACGCCGTCAGCATGGCCAATCTGATTGCGCAGGCCCTCGCACGCATCCATGCCTTTGATTGAGACTGAGCCTACCGGTTAAGGCCGCATGGCCACAATGCGTTGCGCCTTGCCGCTGTTTCCCCTAGGCAGGTCCTGCCCCAATTCGATGAGTATGCTGATCGGCGCCAGGCCCTGAACTTCGGCGAAGCTGAGCAGCGCCTTGCGGCACCGGTCTGCGGCATCCTCCCCTTGCGCACCGAACAAGCTCAGTCGCAAAACCAAGGTGCGTGCATCGCGTTGACACAATTGGAAGTCAAACACTCCCGCTTCATCTTCAAGCACCGTAGTGAGCGCTAGTGGCAACAACGTGACAACTTGCGCCCCACGACCATCCATGATCAAAGGATCATCCCGCCGGCCCTTCACCGTGATCACAGGCAAAGTGACGCCACATGCGCAGGGGTCAGGGTGGATCATTATCTGATCACCCAAATCGTAACGAATCAAGGGCTGCACATGGTTGGCCAGGTTGGTGAGCAAGGTTGAATGGGAGGCCTCACCTGGGGGAGTCGGTCGGCCCCGCTCATCAATGGGCTCCAAAATCAGCCAATCGGTGTTGGCATGCATCTGCCCGTGGCGGCACTCCCAACCGATGGATAAAAACTCGGAGGCGCCATAACTGTTCAACAAGGTGCAATCCAGCGCCGATTCGACGCGGTGGCGCGCACTGCAGCTGAGGGTTTCACCCCCGCACCAGACCTCTTTGGGCCTGCAGCGAAGGGCACCCCGTGCTGCGGCGTCAGCGATCAACACCGCCATGGTCGGGTAGGTGGCGAGCACGGTCGGGGCAAACTCATTGAGTTGCGCCATCAACACATCCATCGGCTCAAGAATCGAAAAAAACCGAAATGAATGCGCAAGCCAGGGACTTGCCCGACACAAGCGCTGCATCGACACCACACTGGCGAAATGACCACCGATCGCACCCACAAAGGCGATGCGCTCGGTCACCAACAGCGGGTCCATCCAACGCTGAACCACGCGCGGTACGCTTCGGCGCAAAGCCTCCAGCGCATCGTAGACCGCCAGGGCACGCGCATCCTGCACAAACAAACCCGGCTGATGGCCTGTACCCGAACTCTCCCAAACCAGATAGGTGTTCAAGTAAGGCTCGGCAATCCGCTGAGGCTGCGCAACGAATGTTCTCAAGTCCGCCAAATTCAACCGGGAGTCCACCACCCAATCATCAAATCTGTCCATCAACTCCCGCTTGTCGATGATGGGCAGGGCTCGCAGTGGAAGCAACTCGGGAGACTTCGGCAGGCGCTCGCTGTAAAGGAGTGAACCGCGCGCAGCAGCGCCGACCAACTTGGCCAGCCTGAACCGCTGCCGGACTTCAATGGCCTCAGGGCTGAACCGCGCGCAAGCCAAAACATCCAGTGCCACAGCACTGAAAAATAAAGGATCAAACAAGGGTGTCAATGCATTTCCTTGACGCGGGCAAGCCGCTCAACTCAATTTTTTGATAGTAAGTATTCCTGAACGCACAGATCTTGAGAAAGAACAAACCCACCCCGATGTCTGGAGCAACAAGCACGCTGCTCATCAATCTTTCAATTGCGTCGCGGATCAATATCCCTGTGATGATTGTCAAATTGCAGGCATTTCAAGTAGCTATGATTTAATTGGTTTTTTACGATATGGAGGTTCCAAATGACTGAGATGACAGCGGTTCAAAAAGATAAACTAATGAGCGACTTGCGCGTTGTAATTTCTGATGCCGAAGAATTGCTGCGCATGACCGCCGACGAGGCGGGTGAAGGTGCAGCCGACTTGCGCGGACGTGTTCAAGCCCGAATGAATCAGGCGAAACTGGAGTTGACCCACCTGCAAGAAGCTGCAGTGGCCAAAGTCAAGGCCGCCGGCCACGCCACAGATGAATTCGTCCATGAAAACCCCTGGAAATCGATAGGTGTTGCAGCCGGCATCGGGCTGGTGGTGGGGCTGTTGGTCGGCCGCCGCTGAGTTGAAGCAGCGAATGGGTGAGCCAATCAAGGAAGGTCGACTATTCGCGTCGATTCGCCGTCTGCTGGCCACGGCGCTTGAGTTGGCTCAAGTTCGGATAGATTTACTGAGCACCGAACTTGAACTTGAAAAGCGACGTGTATTCGATGGCCTGCTGTGGGGCGCCATCGCGGTCATTCTTCTGGGTGTTGGCTTGGTGATGGCATGCAGCTTTGTTCTGCTGTTGTTTTGGGATAACTACCGGTTGTGGGCGGCAGGTGCCATGGCTTTTTTGCTGCTCGCAGGCGGCGCTCTCCTGGTGAGGATGGCGAGGCAGCGTTTGAGAAGCGTGACTGGCATGCTCCACCTCAGCTTGCTGGAGTTGGAACGTGACATATCAGATTTAAGATCGTCCAATACCCATGAACAACGATGATCTGATTTTGCGTCAGCAACGTTTACTGGCCCAAAGCGCGCAGTTGCGTTTGGCCTTGAATGAGCAAACACAGGCGCTGAAAAAGCCATTGGCTTGGGTCGATCAGGTCAGAAGTGGCATGACCTGGCTCAGTCACAACCCCCAATGGCCTCTGGGAGCAGTGTTTGTGCTGGTTTTGCTGCGGCCTCGCCGGGCCATTCGCTGGGGTGGTCGTTTGTGGTGGGGTTGGCAAACTTTCAGGCGGGTACGAACCTGGGTTGAAACCAAGTCTCTCAGCCTCTGAGCCATCGCCCACCAAGGGGTCAAACACATTTGACTGACAATGGCGACTATGGAAAAAACAGGTCACCTCACAGAACAGCGTCTGGCCGACGCTTGGGCAGAGCTTCAAAGCCACTCGGATCAGGGCAGCGCCCTCGAAGCAGATGCTTATCGAGTGGCTTTCGCTGATCCGGAATTTTTGCTGCGACGTGAAACCCGCGGCATCAGATTTCAACTGGAAATGCTGAAACCCGACCTGGACCAAGCGGAACAAGGCATTGACAGCACAGTTGTGGTCTTCGGGAGCGCGCGTTTTCTCTCACCCGAGCAAGCCCAGGCAGCACGGGCTCAAGCGCAATCGACGGGTGATACCCGGGCTTTGGCCGTGGCTGAGCGCCAAGTCAAAAATTCTCATTATTACGATCAGGCTCGCTTATTTGCACGCATAGTGGCGGAGCACAGCGCACACCGCCGTCGGGAAGAAAGGCTGTTTATCGCCACAGGTGGTGGCCCGGGCATCATGGAGGCCGCCAACCGGGGTGCTCATGAGATGGGTGCTTTGAGTGTGGGGCTCAATATTGCCTTGACCCACGAACAGTACCCCAACCCCTACATCACACCCACACTGAGCTTCAAGTTTCATTACTTTGCACTCCGGAAAATGCACTTCATGATGCGCGCCAAAGCGCTGGTTGCCTTTCCGGGGGGATTTGGAACGCTGGATGAACTGTTTGAGGTGATCACGCTGGTTCAAACCCGCAAAGCCAAACCGGTACCCATTATTCTTTTTGGTACGAATTATTGGAAACGGCTTGTCAATATGGAGGTGCTCGTCGAGGAAGGCGTGATTGCGGCTGAGGACCTGGAGCTTTTCAGTTACGTAGACGACCCACTCAGTGCGTGGGAAGTCATCAAAAAGTTTTACAGACTCTGAGTCTTCTTGGCTCAGAAATACAAAAGCCTCCGAGTGGAGGCTTTTGAGGTCAGGCTGTCAATGCCTGAAAATCTGGTGGGATGTGCGGGGGTCGAACCCACGACAAACGGATTAAAAGTCCGCTGCTCTACCAACTGAGCTAACATCCCTTCTTTCCAGAACCTAAGTCCTGAACAGCTTTAAATTATAGCGTCTTTTTTAGCCACTTCTTGAATCACTGGCAATTTGGTCAAGAACCCACCCTGCTGCACATTGACCAAAGGTGGCTGTCACCGTTACAACAGAGCCGTACCCGTGACAGTTCAAAGTTCCGTCGCCCTCAACCAAGCACGATGCATCTGGAGCCCTC
>JAUXQA010000373.1 GCA_030683195.1 Rhodoferax sp.
ACCACGATCAGGGGTGCCAGCAGCAGCGAGATCAGCGGGGTGAGCACTTTGTAGGCGACGCCCCGGCCCCAGCGCTGGTGAATCAAGTGCCGCGCATCAAACCGCAGCGCCGAAGGGCCCACCGCAAACGCCTGAATGTGCGGGTGCGAGGTGGCGCGTGTGCCCATCGGGGCACTCACCACCAGCGGCACGATGCCGCGCGCCATGAGCAAGGGGATTTTGCGGGTGATCACCTGGCTTGCCGCACGCCCGTCCATGTTGTAGCAATGGGAAAGGACCAGCCAGGAGGTTGCGGTGCCTGGCCGGGATGCTTGGGGTTGGGGGTCACTCATGGCGCTGCTGCACTGAGATGAGTGGGCGCCAGGGCCACCAGGCGTTCACGCTGACGGATATGGGCAAACAAGAGCGCCATCGCCAAGGCCAGAAAGGCCGTTTGCATGGTTTGGGTCAGCATGCTGTCGGCCAGGCCAAACGCGAAGTAGGCGCCCAGGGTGACGGTGCCGGCGTAAGCCACAGACCGCACGCCAGGCTCACGGCTCGACAAGCGCCGGACAAACGCCACACCAAATGCCAGATAGACCGCCAGCACCGACAGGGCCCCGATCACCCCGGTTTCAGCCAGCAGAAACAACAGGTCGCTGTGGCTGTGTTTGAAGCTTGCGGCCTCGAGGGTGATGACGCCGCTTTCGGTCATCCGCTTGAGTTCTTGGGGCAAGTGACCTTTGCCAACCCCCATCAAGGGGTGTGCCAGGAACACCTCGCTTGAGGCATGCCAAAGTTGAAGCCGGATGCCCATGGACGAGTTGACGAGTTCGCCTGACGGGGAGGCTACTTCATGAACGCCCACTTGAATGCGCTCCTTTAACAAGGCGGCGCTCAGGCCGGACAGAGCCAGGGTGCCCACCGCGATCCAGAGCCACTGGCGGGCTGACGTGGTGCCCCGCTCACGGTAAGACAGAAAATAAAGCAGGCTGGCCGGCGGTATCACCAAGAGAATGGCGCGCGATTGGGAGGCAATAGCTGCGCCGAAGCCCGCCAAGGCGCAGCCCCAGAGCAGGAGGTGGGCGCGCCGGGTTTGTGATCGGTCCGGCAGTGCTGAAAACGCAAGAATCAGGCTGATGCAGGCAAACGGAACCGGGTTGACAAAGTAGTTGGTAGCCCGGTCGGTAAACGGTCCAAGGTCATAGCCGACCGACCATACTGCCCAGCCCGCAGCGCCGATACAGCCCAACGCACAGCCCCAGCGGTAAATGTGGTGCAACGGTACATCCACCCGCGCCAGGTACAACAACACGGGAATGACCAGCAAGAACCGGAAGGGGGCATCAAACTCGGACCCATCCGCGCGCTGGTGCCACGCAAAATTCAGCAACACTGCGGCAGGGTAAGCCAGAAGCGAGAAGGCCAACAGGCGCTCTTCTTTGCTCAAAGGGGGCAGCTGCCGGTTGGCAGCCAGTCCAACCAGGCAGATGCACAGCAGCAAAGCCAGGCTGGTTTGCATGCCGGATCGGACCAGCAGCACTGTGGCGCAGGCGAGCAATACGAAAAGTTGAATGACCCGGGTGGGCAGGAGTCCAAGTGGGGGCATAAATGGAGGAATGAGGAACCCGCCATTGTGCACGCAAGATCCCCTGCCTCAGCCAATCCCCAGTCAACGCTTAGTCCAGGGTCACGCCGGCGTCTTTCACGATTTTTCCCAGTCGCACGGACTCTTTTTTGATCAAGTCGCCAAAGGCCGCTGCCGTGCCGCCCACCACGGGGGTGCCCAGTGCTTCCCATTTCTTGTGGAAGGCTGGTTCATTGAAGATGGCATTCAGGGTGCTGTTGAGTTTGTCGATGATGGGCGCAGGCGTGCCGGCACGTACCGCAATGCCGTGCCAGCCGACAAACTCATAGCCCGTCACACCCGCCTCAGCCATGGTGGGCACATTGGGCAGGGAGGGGCTGCGCTTGGCCGAGCTCACCGCCAGCGCGTTCAACTTGCCAGCCTGGATGTACTGCAATGAACTGCCCAGCACATCAAACATCACGTTCACTTGCCCGCCGAGCAGGTCGTTGAGGGCCGGGCCGGCGCCTTTGTAGGGAATGTGCGCCATGCTGATTCCCATTTGTGTGTTGAACAACTCACCGGCCAGGTGCTGTGGTGTGCCGTTGCCCGCCGAGGCGAAGCTCAGGTCGGTTTTCTTGGCCTTGGCCAGCGCCACCAGCTCGGCCACGGTTTTGACGCCCAGCTTGGGATTGACTTCAAACACCAAAGGGAACGAGGAGATCTGAATGACCGGTGCCAACTCGGTCAGCGGGTTGAACGGCATGCTGCGAAACAGCGTGGAATTCACGGCCATGGGGCCGCTAGCGGCCAGCAGCAGGGTGTAGCCGTCGGCGGGGGACTTGTTGGCCACCTCCGCACTGCCCAGGTTACCCCCGGCACCGGCCTTGTTGTCAACGATGACGCTCACACCCAGGCGGGTCTGCAACTCGCCTTGCAGCAGCCGGGCCATCAGGTCGGTGGGGCCGCCGGGTGGGTAGGGCACCACAAAACGGATGGTTTTGCTGGGGTAGGCGTCCTGGGCCTGGCTGGCCATGGGCAACAGGGCGGACAAACTGGCTACGCTCAGGGCGGCGATTTTTAAAAAAGTGGCTCGTTTCATGGTGTCTCCTCGTTGTAAATTTTTTCAGGCGGCGCCAAACCGGCGGCGAATGTCATCCGCGCTGGCCAGTGGGCGGCCCAGACTTTGGGCGGCCTCTACCGCCTGGCGGACCAGCGCCGTGTTGTCGGGGGCTAGTGCATCGTTTTTGAGTTTCAGGTTGTTTTCAAACCCGACCCGCACATGGCCTCCCAGGGCGGCTGCAGCCGTCACACAGGCATGCTCGGTGGCGCCAAAGGCGCATACCGCCCAAGGCTCTGCACCGGTGTGGGCATTCAGGAAAGGCACCAGATCGCGCGGATTGGAGGTTTGCCCGGCGGTGTAGCGGCCCAGCACAAACAGCAGGAACCACGGCGCATCGGGAATCAGCCCGCGCTGGCGCAGGTCTTGCCAGCGCAGCAGGTCGGCCACGTCATAAATGATGACCTGGGTCATGACCCGCTCGCGCGCCAGCCAGCCAAAAAAGTCGGCCAGGCCGGCCTCGCCAATCTCGGGTTGGTCCAGTTCCCGCAAGCCCACCGAGACGGCTTCAGGCCGCAATTCCCGGACCATCGCCATTTGGGCTGGTGCCTGATAAACCTTGGCGGCTTCACTGGTAATTTGCAGCACCATGGCTTCGCCTACGGCCGCCTTCACAGCCTGCAGCGCATCGCGGTAACCCTGCACGTCCAGGCTGTGGCGGCCCTGGGCGTCGCGAATGTGCAGGTGCAGCATGGCGGCACCGACGTCCAGGCAGGACTTGGCCACGCTGGCCAGGCTCGCGGCGGTGAGGGGCACGGCCGGATGGTCGCTGGCCTGCTTGTAAGCCCCATTGGGGGCGACGGTGATGATGAGAGGGTTTTGTGTCATGGGGTGGTCCTTAAAAGCTGCGGTCCAGCGGGGGGAGTTCATCGGCCAGCAAGGCCAGGCCTTGTTTCAGCAGGTGGTTGTAACGCGCCTTCTCGGCCAGGCGGCGGTCTTCGGGCCAGTCAAAAAAGCCGGCGCCAGTTTTCATGCCCAGACGCCCAGCGTCCACCTGGTCTTGCAGTGCACGGGCAGGGTGGTCGGTGTTGGAGAGGCTGGGGTACATGGTGGCGGCAGCGGCGCAGTGCACGTCCAGTCCGGCGTGGTCTCGCTGCAGCACCGGGCCGGCGGCCAGGTAGCGAAATCCGAAGCCAAAGCGCACGGCAGCGTCCACGTCTTCGGCGGTGGCCACGCCCTCGTCCATCATGGCAAAGGCCTCACGCGCCAGGGCGTGTTGCAGGCGGTTGGCCAGAAAGCCGGGCTTGTCTTTTCTCACCAGTACCGGCACATTGCCGCAACCGCGCATGTAGCTGATGAGTCGCTGGGCCGTGGCTTCGTCGGTTTGCGGTCCCATCACGACCTCGACCAGCGGCACCAGGTGCGCCGGCATGAAAAAGTGCAGGCCCAGCATGCGCGCCTGGCCCGTCAAACCCTCGCCAATTGCGCTGATGGGGAAGCTTGAGCTGTTACTGGTCAAGACCGTGTGGGCCGGGGCGAGTTGCACCAGCTCGGCAAATAGCGCCTGCTTGGCGCTCAGGTTTTCGGGAATGCATTCAATCACCAGCGCCACATCGGCCCAGGCCACATCGTTCAGAGTGGCCACGGCCTGCACGTTGGCGGCACGGTGCGACAGACCTAGGGCGGTGAGCGCTTCCAGCGTGCGGGGGGCCAGTTCATTGCGCCGCTCGGGCGAGGGGTCGGTCACCGTCACGCGGCAGCCGCCCCGGGCCAGTACAACGGCCACGTCGGCGCCCATGGTGCCGGCGCCAATAACGACAGCGTGCGTGTGGCGGGGGTGGTCAGGTAGCAAGGTCAAAGCGGAGTCTCCAAAAGCGGGATAGGTGCGGGAGTCTAGGCAGTGCTGATTATTTCGTCCAAATGATTTTTTCTATAAACTGATAAGCCATGTCTATCAATTGGAACGACCGCGAACTCGACATCTTTCTGACCCTGGCGCAGACCCTGAGTTTTCGTCGCACGGCCGAACAGGTGCATTTGTCACAGCCTGCTGTATCCAGCGTGGTGAACCGGCTGGAGGCGGGCCTGGGCGTGCGCCTGTTTGACCGCACGACCCGCAATGTGCAGCTCACTGCGGCGGGCGAGGTATTTGTGGCGCAGGCAGGGCTGCTGCGCCACCAGTCGGAGGAGGCGGTGCGCGCCGTGCGTGATGTGGCGGAGTTGCGCGTGGGGCAGGTGGTGCTGGCGGCGTTGCCCTCGCTGGCGGCTACCGTGGTGCCCACGGCCTTTGCCCGCTTTGCCGCGCAATTTGCGGGTGTTCGGTTGCAGGTGTTTGACACCCTCTCGGGCCCGGCGTTTGACATGGTGCGCTCCGGGCTGGTGGAGTTTGCCCTGACGGCAGCCAACCCTGCTTATGCCGATCTGGACTACCGACCACTGGCCTCTGACAGCTTTGTTTTGTTGATGCCCGCTGCCCACCCGCTGGCTCAGGGCCATGGCCCGCTGCGCTGGATGGAGGTGGCTGCGCTGGACCATATCTCCATGCCTCTGCCGTCCAGCGTGCGGCAGTACGCCGACGCCGCCCTGCTGCAGCAGCGTGTGAAGTTTGAGCCGCGTTTTGAGGTGGAGCATTTGGCCACCATCAATGCGATGGTGGCTGCCGGGCTAGGGGTGGCTGCGCTGCCCGAGTTGGCCGCCGGGGTGGCGCACCGCTCGGGCCTGGTGCAGCGCCGCCTGGTGGAGCCTGATCTGCGCCGCCCCATCGGGCTGGTCACCCGCCGGGGGCGCAGCCTCTCCATCGCCAGCGCTGCCATGGTGGACATCCTGCACCAGGAGATGCTGCGTCTGGCACCTGATCGCGAAGCTGTGGATGAGCACGGTGGCGGCACGCGGGGTCGGTGACCTGGTTATGGCCTCCTGGCTGCAGCCCCGGCGGCTGCCGCAACTTTTGGATACACCCTTGATGGCGAAGGGTGCGGCACCGCACTGAGCGGCGCGCGCATTCTCTCTATCTTCGGGGTCTGGCGTCAGGCATACGGTCTGCCGCTTGATTTATTGGTGGCACACGCCACACACAGGAGAGAACCATGAACTACGAAGAACGCGACACCTTGGGCATGTACAGGACAGGGCCAGACGGCACCTCCGACGCGCTGGTCCGCCAAGGACCCGGTCCCGAACTGATGGGCGCTGACACTTTGCTGGGCAACGACGTCTACAACCTGAAAGACGAAGACCTCGGCGACATCAAGGAAATCATGCTGGACATGCGTACCGGCCGCGTGAGCTACGCCGTGCTGTCCTTTGGTGGTTTTCTGGGTATGGGCGAAAAATTGTTTGCGGTGCCTTGGAGCGCCTTGACGCTGGATACGGTCAACAAACGCTTCACGCTGGATGTCGAAAAAGACCGTTTGGAGTTGGCGCCCGGCTTCAACCCCGACAGCTGGCCCAACATGGCAGACGCCACTTGGGAAAAGACGATCCACGACTACTACGGCACCCAGCCGTACGTTGGCGTCTGAACTTCACGACCAACTTTCATTCATTTTCAAGGGATTTCATATGAACAAATCATTACTCGCCCTGGCACTGGTTGCCGCCGTTGGCCTAGCCGCTTGTGACCGCCCCGCTGTGGTTGCCGTGCCTGTGTCCCCCGTGGTGGTGCCCGGACCTGCAGGCCCTGCGGGTGCAACGGGTGCTACAGGCTCAACCGGGTCGACGGGTTACACCGGTGCCACGGGCTCGACAGGTTCAACTGGCGACACGGGTGCCACAGGCGCTGCAGGCAAGTCCGGCGATGGCACCACCATCGTGGTGATGCCGCCTGCGTCTGCCCCTGCCAATTAATTCAACCCCAGGATTCCCATGAAATCAATTTTCAATCTCAAGACTTCACTCATCGTCGCCGCTCTGCTGGCTTTGCCTGTGGCGCAGGCCGCCACCATGAGCAAAGACGACCTCAAGGCCGCCAAGACCACCATCAGTGCCACCTACAAGGCGGACAAGGCGGCTTGTGCTTCGCTGGCTGGCAACCTCAAGGACATCTGCTCCGAAGAAGCCAAAGCCAAAGAGAAGGTGGCCTTGGCTGACCTGCAATACAACTACAGCGGCAAGCCTGCTGACTACACCAAACTGTTGGAGACCCAGGCCAAGACGGCCTATTCGGTTGCCAAGGAAAAGTGTGATGACTTGGCGGGCAATCCCAAGGACGTGTGCGTCAAGGAAGCCAAGGCCATTGAGGTCAAGGCCCTGGCCGATGCCAAGTTGGGCAAGCAGGTGGGCGAAGCCAGAAAAGATGCCAACCTGGACAAGCGCGACGCAGACTACAAAGTCGCCGTTGAAAAGTGCGATGCTCTGGCAGGTGATGCCAAGGCCAGTTGCCTGGCCATGGCCAAGACACAATTCGGCAAAAACTGAGTGGGTTGAAGCAGGGCTGCGGGAGACCGCGGCCCTGCCTGTTCTGGTAGCAAAATAGGCCCATGACCCTTACCGAACTCAAATACATCGTGGCCGTGGCGCGTGAGCGCCATTTTGGCAAGGCCGCCGAGGCTTGTTATGTGTCGCAACCCACACTCTCGGTAGCCGTCAAAAAGCTTGAAGAAGAGCTGGATGTCAAGCTCTTTGAGCGCAGCGCCAACGAGGTGTCGGTCACCCACCTGGGCGAAGAAATTGTTCGCCAGGCCCAAAGCGTGCTGGAGCAGGCGGCCAACATCAAGGAAATTGCCAAGCGTGGCAAAGACCCCCTGAGTGGCCCACTCACGCTGGGCGTGATCTACACCATTGGACCGTATTTGCTGCCCGATCTGGTGCGCCAGATGATCACCCACACGCCGCAAATGCCGCTGGTCTTGCAGGAGAACTTCACGGTCAAGTTGCTGGAGATGCTGCGCACCGGGGAGATCGACTGCGCCATTCTGGCCGAGCCTTTTCCCGATACCGGGCTGGCTCTGGCCCCCTTGTACGATGAGCCGTTTCTGGCCGCTGTGCCCACCACGCACCCGCTGGCCGCGCAGGAGCGGGTCACTACCGAAGAACTCAAGCGCGAGACCATGCTGCTTTTGGGCAGTGGACACTGCTTTCGAGACCACGTGATGGAGGTATGCCCCGAGTTCTCGCGATTTTCCAGCAACACCGAAGGCATTCGCAAGAGCTTCGAAGGCTCGTCTCTGGAGACCATCAAGCACATGGTGGCCGCTGGCATGGGCATCACCCTGGTGCCGCGCCTGAGTGTGCCCAAAGAGGCGTTTGCGCCGACGCCCCAGCGCAAGCGCGACGAAGACCCGTTTGTCAAATACCTGCCGTTTGTAGGCGACCCGCCTCTGCGCCGGGTGGTCCTGGTCTGGCGGCGCAGTTTCCCCCGCTACGAGGCCATTGCCGCTTTGCGCAATGCGATTTATGCCTGCGAGTTGCCCGGCGTCATCCGCCTGTCTTAAGCCCTTATTTACAATACACGGCCTTCTAGCCGTCGTATTTATTGGTATTTGATGTCTATTTTTGTAGCGCCTTGGGTGGTGCTACCTTGATGTGAGAACACTGCACGTGACTGCTACGCCCTCCCGCATGGCCTTGTACCTGGACCTGATTCGCTGGAACCGCCCTGCGGGCTGGCTGTTGCTGCTGTGGCCCACGCTCAGCACCTTGTGGATGGCCTCGCACGGTTTTCCCGGCTGGCACCTGCTGACCGTCTTCACCCTCGGCACCATCCTCATGCGCAGCGCAGGCTGCTGCATCAACGATGTGGCCGACCGGGATTTTGACCGCCATGTCAAACGCACGGCCGGGCGCCCGGTGACCACCGGCGCGGTGTCGGTCAAGGAAGCGCTGGGCCTGGGCGCGGTGCTGGCGCTGCTGGCGTTTGCGCTGGTACTCACCACCAATGTCATCACCATCACTTACTCGGTGGGCGCGCTGGCGGTGACGCTGATCTATCCGTATGCCAAACGCTTTGTGTCCATGCCGCAGGCGGTGCTGGGCGTGGCGTTCAGCTTCGGGATTCCGATGGCGTTTGCGGCTGTCCAAGCACAGGTGCCGCTGCTGGCCTGGGTGCTGATGCTGGGGAACCTGTTTTGGGTGCTGGCTTACGACACCGAGTACGCCATGGTGGACCGCGATGACGACCTGGCCATTGGCATGAAAACATCGGCCATCACCCTGGGGCGCTTCGATGTGCCCGTGGTGATGGCTTGTTACCTGATTTTTATGCTTATTTGGTCTCTAGCCGGCGCATCAAAAGGGTTTAATGCTTTGTTTTATATAGCGCTAGGTGTGATGCTGGGCCAAGTGGTCTGGCACTACACCCTGATTCGCACCCGCACACGTGAGGGCTGCTTCAAGGCTTTTCGCCTGAACCACTGGTTGGGGTTCACGCTGTTTGTCGGCATTGCCGCCAACTACGCTTTGAAGTAGCTGGCCGCAGGTTCAAGCCCCGCCAAATTCGTCGCCCAGTTCTTTGGCGCGTTTTTGGGCGGCATACATGGCGTTGATGAACTGGGCCTTGATGTCGTCTTCGTCCATGGACGTGATGGCCGCATAAGTGGTGCCGCCCTTGGAGGTCACGCGCTCCCGCAAGACTTTGGGTGACTCGCTGGAGGCATGGGCCAGGGCCCCGGCACCCACAAAGGTGGCCACGGCCAACTGGTGCGCTTGCGCGGGCGTCAAGCCCATTTCGGTGCCGGCGGTGGTCATGGCCTCCATGAAATAAAACATGTAAGCCGGCCCAGATCCTGACAGCGCCGTGACGGCGTCGAGTTGCTCCTCGGCCTCCAGCCAGAGCAACTCGCCGGTGGGGGCGATGACTCGGTTGACTTGGTACTTGTCGGTGGGGGTGACTGCCGGGCGGGCGAACAGGGCGGTGATGCCCTTGCCGATCAGCGCCGGGGTGTTGGGCATGGCCCGCACCACACGCTCGGTGCCCAGCCATTGCGCAATGCTGCCAGAGCGAATGCCGGCCGCCACGCTCAAGTGCAAGGCGTTCTGGCTGAACGCGCGGACTTGGTGTGCCGCTTCTTTGAAGGTCTGGGGTTTGACGGCCCACACAATCAGCGTGGCCTCGCTCAAAAAAGCACCAGGCGCCTCAACGGCGTCGATGGAGAAGCTGCTCTTGAGCTTGTCCCGCGCCTCGGCCCAGGGCTCCACCACGTCGATCTGGTCGGCCCGAAGGCCTTGGTTGATCAGGCCGCCAATGATGGCGCTGGCCATGTTGCCCCCGCCAATGAATGCAATGCGTTCGCTCATGAATCTTTTCCCTTGGGGTGTGCGGGCCGCAACCCCTGCGACCCTGATCGGCCAAGTCTAATGCGCACGCATGACGTTGCGGCGGTGATGCGACGCCTGAGGCGTGTGGCAAAGTTGCTAGACTGTGTTCAATGGATGTGAATCATTCCCCCTCCCGAAATAGCCAGTGGCTGGTGGCGTTGTGCGTGTTTTTGGCCGTGGCTGCCATGGCGGGGGCCTTTGTTTTTTACTCAGAGCAACAGGGCTTGTCCAATGCTCGCAGTCGGGCGGCTGATCTGGCCGCTGACCATGCCCAGACCCTGCAGCGTGGCCTGGAGCGCGACCTGTCGGCCACCTACGCCATTGCGGCACTGGTCCGCCAAGGGGGCGGCGTGGTGGCTGACTTTGAGGCCGTGGCCACCGAGTTGTTGCCTTTTTACCCCGGCATTGCCGCGTTGGGGCTGGCGCCGGGCGGCGTCATCAGCAGCGTGGTGCCGCTGGCGGGCAATGAAAAGAGTATTGGTTTCAACCAGCTGCGTGACCACGTCCAAAACCAGGAGGCGATCAAGGCGCGCGATACCGGCCTCCTGACGCTGGCCGGACCCTTGCGCCTGACTCAGGGTGGGGTGGGTTTGGTGGGGCGCTTGCCGGTGTTTCTGGGTGACCCGACCTCGCGTGACAATTTTTGGGGCTTTACTTATGTGACGCTGCGCTTTCCGCAAGCCTTGGCCGCAGCCCGGTTTCACCTGCTGACCGAGCGAAACTACGCCTATGAGTTGTGGCGCATCGTGCCTGACACAGGGGAGCGGCAAACCATTGACGCGTCCGGTGTATCGGCGCTGGACGCCCCCGTGAACCGCACGCTGCAACTGC
>JAUXQA010000393.1 GCA_030683195.1 Rhodoferax sp.
CGAAGCCACGCCGTCCAAGGCCAGGCTCATCCAGACGGGCGACGGCCATGCCAGAAATAAGTAGATTTTTGGGCATCGTTATTGCCATGTACTACAACGAACACAATCCGCCGCATTTTCATGCGCGTTATGTTATGGGAGCTTCAAGATTGAAATAGCCATCAACACGCTAGCAATATTGGCGGGCAAGTTCCCCCCAAAGGCACTGGGCTTGGTCATGGAATGGGCCACTTTGCACCAAGACGATCTAATGGCTGATTGGGTTCTTGCACGAGCTAATGCCGAACTCAATCACATCGAACCACTGGAGTAAAAACATGTTTTTAATTGATGTCACCCGAGTTCAAGCTTTGCCAAATCGCAACTTGGACCTGACTTTTGAAAATGGGTTTCATGCCATTGTTGAGATGGATCAAATCGTCAAAAACTACACCGGTGTTTTTGCCCCGTTGCTGCAAGACGCTTACTTTAAACAGGTGACGGTAAATACCGAACTAGGCACTGTTGTCTGGCCCAACGGTGCTGACCTGTGTCCCGACGTTTTGTATTCACAGGCAACGGGCATGCCCATTACTGTTGCCAACAACTTGTGACTTAAGTAGAAAAACATGAACGGGCACAGGGTGCCAGAGTTTGCCCAATGTGCGGTTTTTAGACCTGCAACCCCTGGAGCGGCTGCCCGATTTGCTGGCCACAGCCGACATTCACCTGCTGCCCCAGCGCGCCGATGCGGCTGATCCGGCCTTGTGTGAGTCTTTGGGCGCTGCGGGTTATTTGTATGCGCAGGCGCATTTGGACAGTAAGGCGGTGTTGGGGCGGTTTGAGGCTGATTTGCGGGCGGTAGTGGGGGTTTAATTAATAGCGCCTCACACAATGGATACGCCGGCTAGTAGCCAAAAAGACCATATAAATGCTTGATTTTGATACGTTTTTGGATGTGGTGAACCACACGCCGCTGGTGGCGGTGGATCTGGTGCTGGTGCGTGGCGGGCATGAGGTGCTGCTGGGCCTGCGCAACAACCGCCCGGCGCAGGGTTTTTGGTTTGTGCCGGGCGGGCGCATCTTGAAGAATGAGCGCAGGTGGTTGTGTCCACGCACTATGTGGTGCTGGGCCACGTGCTGCACCTGAGCGCTGACTTTGCCGTGCCAAGCTGCGACGCCCAACACGCCGAGCTGCGCTGGTGGCCCTTGGCTGATGCTTTGGCTAGTGCCCAGGTGCACGGGTTTACGAAAGACTATTTGGTGGATCTAAATTAATAGCACCTCACCCAAGTGATGCGCCGGCTAGAAGCCTATTTGGTTCATAAATGATGAAAAAACTGCTCAATTCCCTCCCCGGGCGCCTGCTGGGCTTTGCGTCCCGGTGCGGCTTTGGCGGTGGCGGCTGTGCTGGCGGGGCGGTGGTGGCTTCTCGTACGCTACATATCATTTTTTGCCACGAATTAATGATATTATTCGTGGCAAATATGGGTAAACACACTGATTCTGTCGATTCGCAAGTTTTACTGCGTATTCATTCGCACGGGCCGGGCTGGGTTTTTACACCCAGCGACTTTGCAGATACCGGCAGCCGTACCGCTGTGGCAACGGCGTTGAAGCGGCATAAGGCGGCCGGCACTATTCGCCTTTTGGGGCGAGGGCTTTATGACGTTCCACGCGCCCACCCTGTGCTGGGCACGCTTTGGCCATCTATCGAGTCTGTGTCGCAGGCGCTGGAGCGCAAAGACGGCATTCGGCTGCAACCCACTGGCGTTTATGCCGCTAATTTGTTGGGTTTGTCAGAGCAGGTTCCCGCTACAGTGGTTTTTCTCACTGACGGGGCGACCCGCTCTGTCAAGGTGGGACCACTTCTGATTCGCCTGACACGCACCACGCCACGCAATATGGCGGGAGCAGGCCGTTTGAGTGGTCTGCTGATTCAGGCGTTTCGCAGCCTTGGGGCTGACCACATTTCATCCCAGCGCATTGCACGGCTACGCCAAAGTCTTCCAGCGCAGGAGCGGGCGCGGGTGTTGCAAGACCTGGCGCTGGCGCCTGAATGGATGCATGTCTATCTTCGTGAGGTGGCTCAGCCATGAATTCAGCGTTTTTGGGGTTGTCGGTTCAAGACCGAAAACTGGCGTTTGACAATGCGGCTCTGGTGCTGCGCCTAAACCCAGTAGTGCTTGAAAAAGACTTCTGGGTGTCGTGGCTGTTGAGTCAGTTGTTTGCATTGCCGGAGTTGGCGCCGTTTTTGGTGTTCAAGGGGGGCACATCCTTGTCCAAGGTGTTTGGCGTCATAGACCGCTTCTCGGAGGATATTGATCTGTGCTTGGTGCCGGATTTTGTGGGTGCCGATGCGCAGGGTTTTGATGCGTTGACCAGTCGCGTCAAGCGCGATGCGGCGGTGCTGGAGATGCAGCGCTTGTGTGCCGAGAAGGTGCAGCAGGTGGTGTTGCCTTTGCTGGAGGCGTCAATTGTTCAGGCCTTGGGTGAGGCAGCCGGGGGTGCTTGGTTGGTTTACGAGTTGGATGCGGATGCCAAGTCGCCCATTCTGTTTTTTCGGTATCCGAGCACGCAGGTTAAGGGTTTCGCCTACATGCGCCGTGAGGTGAAATTAGAGTTTGGCACGCTCACAGACCAGCAGCCCACCGGGCGCTACCCAATTCAGGCGCTGGTAGCCACGGCTTATCCGGCGCTGTTTGGCGACTGGCATTGCGAAGTGGTGGCATTGGAGCTACAGCGCACGTTTTGGGAGAAGGCGACCATATTGCATTCGGAATATCACCGGCCAGCCGATTCACCCACGCCAGACCGGTATGCGCGCCATTACTTCGATATGGCGCGGTTGTTGGCACACGCCGATGCGCCGCTTTATTGGGCTGACAAGGCGCAGTGCATAAGGGTGGTGGACTGGAAAAGCCGGGTTTTTGCCAGAGGCTGGGCGCGCTAGGACTTGGCGCAGCATGGCACTTTTCGGCTGCTGCCACCCGCATCGCGCCAAGCAGCTTTGGCGCGGGATTACGCAACGATGCGCCCCATGTTCATGTCAGAGCCACCGAGATTTGAGGTGTTGATGAGCACGTTGGCAAGCGCAGAAAAAGCCATCAATGCAATGGGGTGAGCCCCGCCAAGCCGGCATTCTTTACGGCCACGACCTGGTCAAGCAACTGGCAAGCGCCAGCGCACGTGCGAGCGGCGCCAGCGTGTTTGCCCACCACGTGCATGACCCCGAGCGCTACGGCGTGGTGGCTTTCAACGCCCAGCACCAAGCCGTAAGCATCGAAGAAAAGCCCCTCAACCCCAAAAGCAACTACGCCGTCACCGGCCTGTACTTTTACGACGAGCAGGTGTGCGACATAGCCGCCAACATCGCCCCGTCTGCCCGGGGCGAGCTTGAAATCACGGATGTCAACAGGAAGTATTTGGAGCAAGGCCAGCTCAGCTTAGAGATCATGGGCCGAGGCTTCGCCTGGCTAGACACCGGCACGCATGACAGCCTGCTGGACGCCGCCAGCTTCATCAGCACCCTGCAAAAACGCCAGTGTCTGCAGGTAAGCTGCCCGGAGGAGATTGCCTACGGCCAAAAGTGGATCAGCACTGAGCAGTTAAAAAAGCTGGCAGCGCCGCTGGCCAAGAATGGTTATGGGCGGTATTTGATGGGGTTGGTGAAGTAGGGCGGTTTGTCATTGCGAGTGCAATGGCTCGTCATTGCGAGCGGAGCGCGGCAATCCATTGGTGTCTTTGCGTGCTGCGCACGCCATTTAAAATAGATAGCGCCTTACCCAAGTGATGCGCCGGCCAGAGGCCAATTTGATTCAAAAACCATGAAAAACTGCTCAATTCCCTCCCCGGGCGCCTGTTGTGCGCTGCAGCGGTGCTGCTGATGGTGGTGGGCCTGTTTGTGGGCGGTTCGCAGCCTGTGGCAGTGGGCCTGTTCACCGAGCCTTGGGACAAGCTGGCCAACGCCACGGTGTTTGCCGTGCTCACGGCTTTGCTGGCCTTGGCGCTCAAAGGCCAGCCGCCCCAGCCCGGCGCCCGCTGGGCTTTGCGCCCCGGTGCGGCTTTGGCAGTGGCGGCGTTGCTGGCGGGTGCGGTGGGTGTGGCCGATGAGCTGCACCAGGCTACGCTGCCGGGCCGGGTGGCGGGGCTGGATGATTTGCTGGCGGATGCGGTGGG
>JAUXQA010000397.1 GCA_030683195.1 Rhodoferax sp.
CAACGAGCTCCAGCTGACTGACACGCCCCTTCGCCTCAAACTGACTGAAGGAGCCCAAGGGGCCCTTCCAGCTGGCCTGAATCTGATCCACCAGCCCCTTGGGCGCATAGGCCATCAACAGGGTCCGGCTGTGGGCATCAATGGGCAGACGGTTGGCAATTTGGGCCAATGCCGTCAAGTTAAGCTGGTCGGCCTTGAACTCGCCGCGCGCAGCGATCTTGCCCTCTGCTCCCATGTGCATGATCCGGACGTTGCCACCCGGCCAGCTAACCCCCTCCTGGGTGTCAAACGCCAGAGACTGGGTGGCAAACTCGAACCCGCTGGCCAGGGCACGCCCACTGAGACGCCCCCGCACCGACTGTAATTTCAGCGCCTCCAGATCCGGCCCCAGCGTCACACTCACGCTCGACAAGGCGACATCAGCAGCACCGCCGACGATCTGGCCGCGACTCAGGTCAACCCAGGCTCGCAACGCGCCACTGCCTTGGTGCAGGTCAATACCCAGATCGGCATGACGGCGCAGTTCAGAGACATCAACGCGATCAAACGTCCCGTATAACTGGCCGCTCCATTCCTGCCATTGCGACTTTTGGAGCGACAACAAAGGTTGTGTCAGCAGGCCTCTGACGCTGAAGCGATCGCCCCAGAGGGCAGGCGGCGTGGCGTCCAGGCGAAGCTCATGGCGACGCCCGTGATTGCGCACCACCAGATCGACCTGGGCCAGGGCCAGCGTTGGTGCAGCGCGCAATTCATCCGTCCACTGCACCTTGCCATCCCGGATGACGAACTCCAGTTGAGAAAAAAACCAGTCGGCTGCACCACTGTCTGGCTCACCCGAGGCTGAGAAATCGAGCCCCGCCACCCGGATTTTTCCGTCCAGCGAGCGCCGAACACTCAATTGGGGCCGCTCCACATACAACTGCTCAAAGCCCAGACGCATCAATGAGCGGGGCGACAAAGCAGCCAATACCCGGGGCAAGTGCAAGGCCTCCCGACCTTGGGGATCGAACAACCGGACATCAATGAACTCGAATGAGGGCATCATGCCGGTCGAAAACGCGTTGATGCTTTCGATGCGCACAGGTACCCCCAGCGCCTGCGTGGCCCGGGTTTCAACGTATGGGCGAAGCTCACCGATTCGCGGCACAATCAGCCAGTGCAACGCCCCCCAAGCCAGCCCAAATGCCAACCAGGCGGCCAGCACCAAACCCAAAGCCCAGCGAGCGACAGTGGACAAGGCTTTCAGAAGTGAAGATGGGGTCGGCGTCAAGTCGATCATTGTTAGTTTGTAAATACGACAGGAATTATGACCCGCCCCGTTTTGTCATCCCACTCGCGTTTTGGCCAGCGCGTCCGTCGCCGCTACGAGGGCCAACTGCATTTTTTGCCTGACGGCCTGCCCAATCCTGACACCATGGCACCCGCCTTTGAGACGCTTCAAGCCCAAGGTCTTGATACGGGCAGTGCCTTGCGAATGACCCGCCAGCTGGTGTTGGAGCGGCTGCTGTGCCTGGACTGTGACGCACAGGCACCTTTGCAGCACATCACCCAGGCCATGACCCATCTGGCTGAATTCGCATTGAACAAGGCGTGTGCTGAGGTCCAACTGGGGCTCGATCAGATCCATGGCGCGCCCATGACAGCGACCGGGCAGCGGGCTCAACTGTGGGTCGTAGGCATGGGCAAGCTCGGCGCGCGAGAACTGAATGTATCGAGCGACATTGACCTCATCTATGTCTATGACGAAGACGGTGAGACAGCAGGTGACGCCCAGGGACGCGGGCGCCTCTCCAACCAGGAGTATTTCGCCAGGGCGGTGCGGGCGATTTATGTCCTTACGGGCGATACGACCGAACATGGATTCGTGTTTCGGGTTGACTTGGCGCTTCGCCCCAACGGGAACTCTGGCCCACCGGCCGTCTCCCTGGATGCACTGGAACAATACCTGCATGTACAGGGACGCGAATGGGAGCGATTTGCCTGGCTCAAGAGCCGTGTGGTTGCGCCGCTGGAGTGTGTGGCCGATGGCTCGACACTGGCGCTGCGCAACGTGGTGATGCCCTTTGTGTTTAGGCGCTATCTCGACTACAACGTCTTTGATGCGCTGCGCATCCTGCACCGACAAATTCGCGACCACGCCAGCAAGCGCAGTGCAGGGCACCCCGAGCGGGCCAACGATGTCAAGCTCTCACGAGGCGGCATACGGGAAATCGAATTTATCGTGCAGCTACTTCAGGTTGTGCGAGGTGGCCAGTTTCCGGAACTCAGAACTCGTCCCACGCTGAGCGCCTTGCCACGCCTCACCAAGGCGGGCCTCATGCAGGAGAGCACAGCACAGGCGCTGGCAGAGGCCTATGACTTCTTGCGCCGGGTAGAGCACCGCATCCAGTACCTGGATGACCAACAAACCCATGTTCTGCCCACACAGGACCATGACCTGGACTGGATCGCCAGCGCCATGGGCTTTGAGAATGCGCCGCAACTGCTGCACCAGCTTGATGCGCACCGGGAAGTAGTCGCAGAAGAATTTGACAAACTGCTGGGCGGCGGCGACAAGGAATGCAAAGGATGCAATGGTGGAAAATCCGCCAAAGCGATGAGCTTTGACGAGGTGCTGGAGCAAGCATCTCCACTATTTGGGGCGCGCCTGGCCGACTGGCGCGAACACCCGCGCGTGCTGGCCTTGCGTGAAGATTCACGCGCACGGCTGATCCGCCTGATTGCCCGCACCTCCCAGTGGGTGCATGACGGCAAGGCCACAGAAATCGCTGCAGTGCGGCTGGCCGACTGGATAGAACCCCTGCTGCGCCGCGAGAGTTATCTGGCGCTCCTGCTGGAGCGCCCCAATGTGCACGAGCGCCTGTTGCGCTTGCTGGGCGCAGCCCGCTGGCCTGCCCGCTACTTGCTGCTGCACCCCGGCGTGATTGATGAACTCGCCAGCGTGCAGATGCTGGACGAGCGGTTTTCTGCTGCTGATTTTGAACAGGAACTTGACCATCGCTGCGCCTCACTCAAAGGGACGGGGGAAGACGATGACGAATCGCTCTTGAACCTGCTGCGCCGCGCTCACCATGCAGAGGTGTTTCGCACCCTCGCCCGCGACCTGGAGGGCCGCCTGAGCGTAGAAGAAGTGGCCGATGACCTGAGCTCGCTGGCTGAGGCCGTGCTGCGCATCACCACCCGCTGGTGCTGGGCCCGCTTGAAAAACCGGCACTGTGAGACACCCCGTTTTGCCATCATTGCCTACGGCAAGCTCGGCGGCAAAGAGCTTGGTTATGGCAGCGATCTGGACATTGTGTTTGTCTACGACGATGAAGACGATCTGGCGTCCGAGGTGTATTCAGCCCTGGTGCGCAAACTCATCAA
>JAUXQA010000400.1 GCA_030683195.1 Rhodoferax sp.
CAACGGTCACCCAGCACGGCCACCCAGGTGTCTTCGTCCACGTAATAGCGGCTCTTGGGCGCCTGGTGGCGCTGGCCATCCTTCAGCGTCGCCTCCACCACGTACACACGGTGCAGTTCCCAGCGCACATGGTCCGGATTGAGGTGGTTGGCCAGCAGCACATCGCTGTCCTTGGTCGGGGTGTGTAGTCGGTTGCTGTTGTAGGGGATCAGCATTTCCTGCTTGCCGACGATCTTCCAGTCAAAGCGGTTGCTGCGACCGGCGAATACATCGACCTCGTCGAAGCTGGCTACACCGGCGCTGGCCGGGGTTGGGGTGTCGCAGCAGGCATTGGGCAGCTTGCGCACGCGACGCTGCCCGGTCAGATAGACCCAGGAGGCGCTCTTGTCCTGGTCCAGGTTGAGGTTACCGGTGATGGCCTCGCCAGCGCGCACCGGCGGGCCGCTGTTGACCAGGCGGATCGCCCAGTACGCGCCATTGAACTTGTCGGCCTGCCCCTCGGCGTAGTAAGGCATCTGGAAATCGCCCCGCCCCTCCACCGATAACACGCGCTGACCGCTCGCCGTGCCGAGGTAGCCACGGAAGTCGGCTTGCCAGCTTTCACCCCGCCAGTGCAGCTCGTGGTTGGCCATGACTTCCTGCCCGGTCTTGGGGATCGGGAACGGGATGCCCCCGAAGGCGCCCGTAACCACGTCGCCTTCGATCCGCGCACTGACAGCGTTCTTCAGGGTGTTGTCGTAGACCCATTGCGGCGCTGCGGCCGTGCGGTGGGTCTTGTAAACATCGACACGAAAGCTTTGCGGGTACTTCTTGAGCAGCGCCACGGTGCCTTCGGTCAGCTTGCTGGCGTGCTGCGCCATGTTGTCGGCGGTGACGCTGTAGAGCGGTTTTTCATTCGCAAAC
Source organism: Rhodoferax sp. (assembly GCA_030683195.1). Lineage (GTDB taxonomy): Bacteria > Pseudomonadota > Gammaproteobacteria > Burkholderiales > Burkholderiaceae_C > Rhodoferax. The sequence goes on from JAUXQA010000400.1 coordinate 904, forward strand.
GGGTCGCCACGGCGGCCACCGTTCTTGAAGCCTGGGATGGCCGTGGTGTAGCCGCCGGTCCAGGCCGGGATGCTGCCGTCCTTGTTACCCGCGCGCTCGCCACCCAGTGGAGTGAGATCGGTCTTGAGGCGGGCGGCCTCTTGCGCGGTCACGCCGGCGTGCGCTGCGGTTGTGGCAACCAGGGCGCACAACAGCGCCGGTGCCCAATGGAAAATGTGCTTCATAGATGTCTCCTCGATCAGAAAGTGGTTCGCAGCGACGGTCAGCCAGTTCCGTTTTTCAGCGCCTGCTAATAGACGGCGTTGCTGTTGGCGTCGAGCGTGGGCGCGGCCTTGCCCTGGAAATTTACGCAGTTCGCACTCAGGGTCTAGGACCCGAGATTGGCAGCCCAGGTGCTGCCCCGATAGGAAATCGAACTTTCATGGGTTGTCTCCAAAGTGGTTGTGGCTCTCATCTGGCCGGGTCTGAACGCCTGGCTCTCTTGAGTGGCGCGACTGTACGAAAACACGTGGTATCTGGGAAATGGGTTGTTTGGATCCCACCAATCGATTTGATGAATTTCAGGGCAAACCCGTAGTCGCTCAAACAGCGGACAAGGCCATCCTCGTTTCCCAGGTCGGGAATGCGTGGGTCTGCCTTGACGGACACCACCGGTTGGCTGCCAACTTGCGTCGGGGACTGCACCCGCAATTCCATTGCGGAAGTGAGAGGGGTTACCCCAAAACCATCCGGCGTATGGCCCTAAGCGGGGAAGAATTACGGCACCACGGATGAACCCATGGATGCGCGAAGTGGGGCCAACGGGTGGAAGGTGCGGGAGCTTACAAACCCGAACGCCGATGGGCAGCTGTCGCGGACACCGCTGAGACAGTCTTGAAAGTCAATGCGGGGGTAAGCCGGGGTCTACACACGCCACCCAAGGGCGCACGACAGCCAGCGACTTGTAGCGACGGTTGCCATGGGCCATTGCTCGCCAAACTGGTGGTGTCAGTCTCTTTGGGTACGCGAAGAGAGAAATGCGTCCAAGCATCTGTCTTGACGTGAAAACCAGACCACTTGGGCAGTGGTCTCCCCTGCATCGAACAGTCGGACCAGCGAGACGGATTTGGTAGGCATGCCGCGCTGCAATGTGTCCGGGTTTGTGTCCGGGCGGGAGCGCGTAAGGGATTGATTCAATGGGAAACGCATACGTATCCACGAGATACGTGAGTTTCGGCGATGGTTGGTGCGGCTGGCGGGGATCGAACCCACGACC
>JAUXQA010000402.1 GCA_030683195.1 Rhodoferax sp.
TTGATGAATGGGCGGCCCAGGAAAACGTTGGACTGGTGCACGCCGCATGAGGTCTACAGTGCCTGGCTGGCCAAACTTGAGGATTCAGCCCAAACCATCCAATAAACTACCGATGTGTTGCACTTGGATTTGAGACCGCCCGCCGTAAAACATGCCCGCGCAGCTATTAATAACAGAGCATTTTTAAAACACCCTACAAACGCGTTACAGCGCCCGCCCCTCACCCGCCTCCTCCACCGTTTGGCCGTCCCGTATGTGGTAAATACGCTCGAAGGTAGGGATGATTTTTTCGTCGTGTGTGACCACGATGATGGCCGTTTGCGCTTGCCGGGCCATCTGGTTCAGGATGCGCATGACGCCCAGCGCACGTTCGCTGTCCAGCGGCGCCGTGGGCTCGTCGGCCAGAATCACCGGCGGGCGATTGGCCAGGGCGCGGGCAATGGAGACGCGCTGCTGCTCCCCGCCTGAGAGTTGCGAGGGCTGGGCTTGGGCGCGGTGCGCCACATCCAGCGCGGTGAGCAGCTCCAGCGCGCGGGCTCTGGCCTGGGCGTTGGGCACGCCGGCCAGCATGGGTAAGAGCGCCACGTTGTCGGTCACGTCCAGAAACGGAATCAGGTAGGGCGCCTGAAACACAAAGCCGATCCGGTCGCGCCGCAGCGCGCGTAAATCGGGCGTGGTCCAGCCGTTGTCGTAAATCACGTCACGCCCCAACGTCATGCGCCCGGAGGTCGGCTCGATGATGGCGCCCAGGCATTTGAGCAGCGTGCTTTTGCCGGAACCCGACGGCCCCACCAGGCCCACCACCTCGCCGGGGGCTACGGCCATGTTGACGTTTTTAAGGGCTTCCACGGCGGTGTCGCCCTGGCCGTAGACCTTGCGCAAACCTTCGATGAGAATGCCGCCGCTGGCGAGGTTGGGGATACTGGGCGTATTCATAGAGGGGGCTTATCCAATGGCGGCGGCCGGATCAACCTTGAGTGCCACCCGAATCGCCAGCGTGCTGGCCAGTGCGCACATGACCAGCGTGGCTACCAGGCCCATCAGGGCGTCTTGCGTGAGCAGCAACACAAACTTGGGGAAAATGGGCGCCCACACGGTGGCGGCCACTTTACCCACCACAAAACCAATCAACCCCAAGCCCAGGGCCTGCTGCAAGATCATGCCGGCGTTGGTGCTGTTGCGGGTGCCAATAAGTTTGAGCTCCGTTATCTCGCGGTTATTGCCCAGCGTCATGG
>JAUXQA010000412.1 GCA_030683195.1 Rhodoferax sp.
AGCGCCAGTTGGCCGGCACGCCGTTGTCCAGGCCGGGTTGGGTGATGACCTCGGCCCTGAGGCCCAGGCTGTTGGCCAGCTTGTTCCAGAGAAATGCAAAGTGGCCGGTCTCATACATGAGCACCTGGTCGCCGGCGCTCAGCGTGTTGACAAACGCGGCTTCCCACGCGCCCGTACCGGATGCCGGGTAAATGATGACGGGTTGGGTGGTTTTGAAAATTTGCTTGATGTCGCTCAAGACCTTCAGGCCCAGTGCGGCAAACTCGGGGCCCCGGTGGTCGATCGTCGGATAGCTCATGGCCCGCAGGAGTCGGTCTGGCACCGGCGATGGACCGGGTATCTGTAAAAAATGGCGTCCTGTGGGATGAAAGTCGAGTGTCAACACGGCAGAGTGCTCCTTTAAAACCGTCATTTTTTGCATACAAAAATTATTTGTCAACCCGAACTAGGGTAATCACTGGGTTTGACAGTCCATCTTTTTGCATACAAAATTAACTTATGAGCGCTGAAATCATTTTGCTACCCAAAACTGCCCTGCATGAGCAAGTGGCCAACCGGCTGCGCCAAATGCTGGTGGAGAGCCAGATTCAGCCCGGCGCCAAGCTCAATGAGCGGGAGTTGAGCGAGGTGCTCAATGTCTCGCGTACCCCGTTGCGTGAGGCCATCAAGATGCTGGCCGCAGAGGGCTTGGTGGAGCTGCTACCCAACCGGGGTGCCATTGCCGTGGAGTTGTCCGAGAGTGACATCATCAACACCTTTGAGGTGATGGCGGGTCTGGAGGGGCAGTCGGGTGAACTCGCCGCCCAGCGCATCACCGACGCGGAGGTGGCCGAGATCCAGGCCATGCACTATGAAATGCTGGCGGCCTATACCCGGCGGGACCTGTCCAATTACTACCGGCTGAACGCCAGCATCCACCGGGCGATCAATTTCGCGGCCAAAAATCCGATCCTGACCGCCACCTACAACCAGGTGAACGCCCGTTTGCAGGCGCTGCGCTTTCGCTCCAATCAGGACGGTGACAAATGGGGCCATGCTGTGCAGGACCACAACGCGATGGTGGACGCCCTGTGCGCACGCGATCCCGTGGCCATGCGCACCGTGCTGGTCAGGCACCTGATGAACAAACGCGATGTGGTGGTTGAACAACTGCGCGCCGACACCCTGGCGCGCTCGATCACCGCCACCTCTTCCTAGCTTCTTTCTGGCTTTTTTCCTTATTCTATGAACGCACCCCTTCCCCTGAATGTGGCCCAGCAGGCCGCCAATCAAGCCTACGAGGCCGTGTCCCGTGTGAGCAACGAAGTAGCTGGGCGACTGGCGGCCAGGCTCACCTCGGATACCCAGGGTGAGGTGCTGTTTTCGCCGGCAGACCGGGGCCGCTACGCCACCGATGCGTCCATTTACCAGGTCATGCCGGTGGGGGTGTTTGTGCCCCGCAGTGCCGACGATGTGGCGTTAGCCATTGATATCTGCCGCAGCCTGGGTGTGCCCATCGTGGCCCGGGGCGGTGGCACCAGCCAGTGCGGGCAGACGGTGGGCGCGGGGTTGGTCATCGACTATTCGCGTCATGTGCGCAAGATTCTGGATGTGGATGTCGAGAACAAAGTAGCCCGGGTGGAGCCCGGCCTGGTGCTGGACCACCTCAATGCCGATCTCAAGAAACACGGCTTGTGGTACCCGGTGGATGTATCCACCAGCGCGCAGGCCACGCTGGGCGGCATGGCGGGCAACAACTCGTGTGGCAGCCGCTCCATTGCCTACGGCAACATGGTGCACAACGTGCTGGGCGCGCAGGCCTGGCTGGCCGACGGCCAGTTGCTGGACCTGGGACGCTATGACCAAAGCACGAGTGCGGCGCAGCACATCGGTGACTTTGTGCGCGACCTTGCTGCGTTGCACCGCACCGAGATCGAGGCCCGCTGGCCCAAGGTCATGCGCCGGGTGGCCGGCTACAACCTCGATATTTTCAACAACCAGAACGAGAAGCCTTACACGGCAGACGGTTCGGTCAATCTGGCACACCTGCTCATTGGCAGCGAGGGCACGCTGGCGCTCACCCGTTCGCTCACCCTGCGCCTGAGCGAGCTGCCGCGCGCCAAGGTGCTGGGTGTGGTGAATTTCCCGACCTTCCGCGAGGCCATGGATTCGGCCCAGCACATCGTCAAGCTAAGTTCAAACGGCGACCTGACCGCCGTGGAGCTGGTGGATCGGACGATGATCGAACTCTCGTTGCAAAACCCCGCGTTCGCGCCCACCATCCGCACAGCCTTGTCGCCCCGGATCAATGGCGGCAAGCCTGCGGCGGTGTTATTGGTCGAGTTCTCGGGCGCCAACAAGGCCGAACTGCTGCCCAAGATCAGACAGCTGGTTGAATTGATGGGCGACCTTGGCCTGCCCGGCAGCGTGGTGGAGCTGATTGACGACGCCGCACAAAAGAACCTGTGGGAGGTGCGCAAGGCTGGCCTCAACATCATGATGAGCCTCAAGGGCGACGGCAAGCCGGTGAGCTTTATTGAAGACTGCGCCGTGCCGCTGGTGCACCTGGCCGAATACACCGACGGCCTGACCGAGGTGTTTCAAAAATACGGCAGCAAGGGCACCTGGTACGCCCACGCCTCGGTGGGCACGCTGCATGTGCGCCCGATTCTGGACATGCGCCAGGGCGGCCCGAATGGCGGCGCGGCCAAGATGCGCGCCATTGCTGAGGAAGCCAGCGAACTGGTGCGCAAGTTCAAGGGCGCCTACAGTGGCGAGCACGGCGACGGCCTGTGTCGCGG
>JAUXQA010000444.1 GCA_030683195.1 Rhodoferax sp.
CAGGCGCACCATCTCGTTGACGTGCATGAAACGGTTCTCAAAAATCGTCTCGGTCACCATGGCCGTGCCATGCGAGATGATATTGAGGGCCATGAACTGGGCCTGCATGTCGGTCGGAAAACCCGGGTACTCGGTTGTACGAAAGGTCTGGGCCTTGAGCCGACCCTGGGACTGGACGCGAATGCCGCCCTCCACCCCCAACACCGTGGCCCCGGCATCGCGCAGCTTCTCCACCACGGCCTCCAAATGGTCGATACGACCATGCTGCAGCATCACATCGCCTCCCGTGGCAGCTACCGCACACATGAACGTACCGGTTTCAATGCGGTCTGCCACCACCTGGTGTGTGCAGCCGTGAAGGCGCTCAACGCCCTGAATGCGAATGCGGCTGGTGCCATGACCCTCGATGCGGGCACCCATTTTGATCAGCATCTCGGCCAAGTCGGCAATTTCGGGCTCCTGGGCGGCGTTCTCCAAAATGGTTTCGCCTTCGGCCAGAGTGGCGGCCATCAGGAAGTTCTCGGTCCCCGTGACAGTGACCATGTCGGTGGCAATGCGCGCGCCCTTGAGGCGGGTCCAGCCTTTGGGCAGTTTGGCAATCATGTAGCCATGCTCCACCACAATCTCGGCACCCATGGCACTCAGGCCCTTGATGTGTTGGTCCACGGGACGCGAACCAATCGCGCAGCCGCCGGGCAGGGAGACGGTGGCTTCGCCAAATCGGGCGAGCAAAGGCCCCAGGGCCAGAACAGACGCCCGCATGGTTTTCACCAGCTCATAGGGTGCTTCGGGCGACGTGAGCGTACCGGCATTGACTTGCATGCGGCCCGGCTCGTTTTGCTCGACGCCAACCCCCATGTTGCGAATCAGCTTGAGCATGGTGCTCACGTCCTGCAGGCGCGGCACATTGGTCAATGTGACGATTTCTGCCGTCAGGAGGCAGGCGCAGAGTTCAGGCAGGGCTGCGTTCTTGGCACCCGAAATAGGCACCACTCCGTGCAATTCCCGCCCACCACGAATCAGTAATTTATCCATAACTTCAGTTCAAAAAGGTGATCGGCAAGCCACGGTGTATCCGCCCGCATGCCGCATTTACGCCGACAACGCCGACCATTCGGTGGGGGTGTAAGTTTTCATGGACAAGGCGTGGACCTCGTCGTTGTAGATTTTGGTGCCCAGCGTGGCGTACACCATCTGGTGCCGGGCAATCGGGCGTTTGCCTTCAAAGGCAGCGGACACAATGGTGGCGTACCAGTGGCGGCCATCGCCCTCCAGGTCGAGGTGATCACACGCCATGCCGGCGGCAATGATGGTCTTGAGCTGGTCTGCAGTCATGTCAACAATCCAAAAGGTAAATAAGACGAATCAGCCGCGAATCTTGTAGCCCGAGCGCAGCAGCTGAATGGCGATGCCACTCACCACCAGCAAGGCGCCACCCACGACACTCAGGCTCAGCCAGGGTGACACATCGCTCTGGCCAAAAAAGCCGTACCGAAAGCCATCAATCATGTAGAAAAACGGGTTCAGGTGGCTCACGCTCTGCCAGAACGGCGGCAACGAGTGAATGGAGTAAAACACCCCACTCAAAAAGGTCATGGGCATGATGACGAAATTCTGGAAAGCCGCCAGCTGATCAAATTTTTCGGCCCACAAGCCGGCAATCAAGCCAAGCGTGCCCATGAGCGCTGCGCCCATCACCCCAAAAGCAAGAATCCTCAAGGGCGCCACAAAACTCAGACTGGTAAACAGAGCTGACACCAGCAGCACGCCCACACCCACCACCAGCCCACGAATCACCGCTGCGCCCACATAGGCCACAAACCAGTTCATGTAGGACAAGGGGGTCAACAACAAAAACACCAGGTTCCCCATCACCTTGCTCATGATCAGGGACGAGGAACTGTTGGCAAAGGCGTTTTGCAACACGCTCATCATGGCCAGACCCGGCACCAGAAACGCGGTGTAACTGACCTGGTCA
>JAUXQA010000447.1 GCA_030683195.1 Rhodoferax sp.
CGACCAACGGCATCACGGCTTTGCAGATGGACATCAAAATCCAGGGCATCACCAAGGAAATCATGCAAGTGGCGCTGGCGCAGGCTAAAGAGGCCCGCATGCACATTTTGGGCAAGATGCAGGAAGCCATGGCCGAAGCCAAGACCGAAGTGTCCAACTTCGCGCCTCGTCTGTTCACCATGAAGATCAACCCCGAGAAGATTCGTGACGTGATCGGCAAGGGTGGCTCGGTGATCCGTGCGCTGACCGAAGAAACCGGCACCCAGATCAACATCGACGAAGACGGCACGATCACCATCGCATCGGCTGACCCAGCCAAGGCTGAAGAAGCCAAACGCCGCATCCAGCAGATCACGGCTGAAGTCGAAATCGGCAAGATCTACGAAGGCGCGATCACCAAGATTCTGGATTTCGGCGCTTTGGTTAACCTGCTGCCCGGCAAAGTTGGCTTGTTGCATATCAGCCAGATTGCCCATGAGCGTGTCGAAAAAGTCACTGACTACCTGTCCGAAGGCCAGATCGTCAAGGTCAAGGTCATGGAGACGGACGAGAAGGGCCGTATCAAACTGTCCATGAAGGTCTTGCTGGATCGCCCTGTTCACAACGGCGGCGACCAGGCTTGATGCCCTGCAGTTTTTATTAAATTGATAGCGCGGCGTGCTTTAAACACGCCGGCTACCGCCTGAAATGACTATAAAAGCTATTGAAATTACCGCTTTTGGCGCCCCTGAGGTGCTGCAGCTGGGTGAGCGTCCCATGCCCATTGCGGGTGTGGGCGAGTTGCTCATTCGGGTTGCAGCCAGTGGTGTCAATCGTCCTGATGTGTTGCAACGGACCGGCAATTACCCTGTGCCTCCAGGTGCCTCGGATATTCCGGGACTGGAAGTCGCTGGGGTGATTGAGAAGGGTGATGCTCAAGAGATGTTGCGCCACGGCTTCGAAGTGGGTGACCGAGTGTGCGCGCTTGTTGCGGGTGGTGGCTACGCAGATTACTGTGTGGCTCCCGTTGCGCAGTGTTTGCCAGTGCCCCGAGGGCTGAGTGACGTGGAGGCGGCTTCGCTGCCGGAAACCTTTTTTACGGTCTGGAGCAATGTCTTTGACCGGGGGCGGCTGCAGGCAGGAGAGACTTTGCTGATTCAGGGGGGGTCCAGCGGCATCGGTGTCACAGCTATTCAAATGGCAAAGGCGATGGGTGCTCAGGTCTTGGTGACCGCGGGTAGCGACGAGAAGTGTGCTGCCTGTTTGGCTCTGGGGGCTGACCATGCCATCAACTACAAAACGCATGATTTTCAGGATGAAGTAAAACGCTTGACCGATGGCCGGGGTGTGGACGTCATTCTTGACATGGTGGCCGGGGCCTACGTCGCCAAAGAAATCGAGTGCCTGAACGAGGATGGCCGACTTGTCATCATTGCGGTCCAGGGCGGCATCAAAAGTGAAATCAACGCCGGGCTGGTGTTGCGCCGGCGTCTCACGGTCACGGGATCAACTTTGCGCGCGCGCCCGGTTGCATTCAAGGAAGCGATAGCCCAAGCCTGCCTGAAAAATGTCTGGCCCTTGATTGAAAACGGTCAAATCAAACCTGTCATTCACAGCACATTTGCTGCTGCGGATGCAGCCAAGGCGCATGCCTTGATGCAGTCCAATCAGCACATCGGAAAAATTGTCTTGACGTGGGGTGCCGCATGAAGAAGCTCATTGTTGGAAACTGGAAAATGAAGGGCAGCCTGGCTGCCAACGAGTCCTTGATTCAAGCCCTGCGCAGCGGTATGCCGACTGCGGCCTGCAATGTGGCTCTGTGTGTGCCATCAGTCTATTTGTCACAATGTCAGGCGCTGCTTGCCGGTAGCGCCATCGACTTGGGCGCGCAGGATGTTTCCGCCCATGAATCCGGTGCTTTTACCGGCGAGCTTTCCGGTGCCATGCTCAGGGAATTCGGTGTTCGCTATTGCATCGTGGGTCATTCCGAGCGTCGTCAATACCACGCGGAGACAGATACCCTGGTGGCTTTGAAAGCCCAGCGCGCATTGGCCAGCGGCATGACGCCGATCGTGTGTGTCGGTGAAACGCTCGACGAGCGAGAAGCCGGTCAAACAGACGAGGTGGTCAAGCGCCAATTGGCTGCTGTAATCCATGCCAACGGGCATTGCATCAGTGAAATTGTGGTGGCTTACGAGCCGGTGTGGGCAATTGGAACCGGGAAAACGGCCTCTGTCGAGCAGGCTCAGCAAGTGCACTTGGTGCTGCGCTCACAGTTGAGAGCAGCATCGAGCCAGGCTGATCGAATTCATATTCTCTATGGCGGAAGCATGAATGCCGCCAACGCAGCGCAACTGCTGGCTCAACCCGACATTGATGGCGGCTTGGTTGGCGGTGCGTCGCTCAAAGCGCCAGATTTTTTATCAATCATCACCTCCGCGCCCTGATCGGGTGCCTGAGATGCTACTAATTTAGGAGTTTTCAATGAGTGCTTTTCTGACTGTTCTTCTCGCGATTCAACTGTTGACCGCCATAGCCATGGTGGGTTTGATTCTGGTCCAGCATGGCAAGGGTGCAGATATGGGTGCGGCTTTTGGCAGCGGGGGGTCCGGTAGTTTGTTTGGTGCTACAGGGAGTGCCAACTTTTTGTCACGAACAACAGCGGTGTTGGCAACGGCATTTTTCGTGTCCACGTTGATGTTGGCCTATTTTGGAACCGCGCGACCCGCAGTCAGTTCCGGTAGCGTGCTTGATGGTTCCGCCGTCTCGGCGCCAGCGGCTTCGCAGCCCGCAACACCTGCATCAGGTGCGGCTCAAATTCCATCCAAATAATTGCTCGTGAAATTGCATTCTTCTCATCAAGAAATGTAGGGATTTCAGGGTAAACTCTAAGTCTGTCTTGAGAGCCAAATCCGCAAGGAACCTCACGCAATCCAGACATAAAAGCCGCCGTCGTGGTGAAATTGGTAGACACGCTATCTTGAGGTGGTAGTGGCGAAAGCTGTGCGAGTTCGAGTCTCGCCGACG
>JAUXQA010000420.1 GCA_030683195.1 Rhodoferax sp.
TTTTGCTCAAACCCGGTCGCCTGACGCCAGAAGAATTCGAGATCATGAAGACCCACACCACGCTGGGCCGCGACGCCATTGCCCACGCCGAGCAGGAGCTGGGGGCCGATGTCGAGTTTTTAACCCTGGCCAAGGAAATCGCTTATTCGCATCAGGAAAAATGGGACGGCAGTGGTTACCCCCAAGGCCTGGCCGGCGACCAGATTCCCATCTCGGCCCGCTTGATGGCCGTGGCGGATGTGTACGACGCCCTGATCAGCCGGCGCGTCTACAAAGAGCCCATGCCCCACGAGCAGGCGGTGGACATCATTCGCCAAACCAGCGGCCGGCATTTTGACCCCGATGTGGCCGACGCGTTTTTGGCGATCGAGGAGAATTTTCGGGCCATTGCCCTGACTTACGGCGACACAGACGCCGACCTCCAAAAGAAAGTGAAGTTCCTGGAGGCGGCCGGCATGGCTAAACCATAGCTCAGAGCCCTGGTTGCCCTGTGAGGTTCTTGCAGAGCCCTGATTTATAAGAAAATAGCCTCCAGCCGGCGTCTTATAAGGGTTTAATATATGAAATCCATAGCGAAAATTCACCCGAGAATCCCATGACCCAACACGCTCCCCTGATCATTGACGTCGCCGGCCTGAGCCTCACCAAGACCGACCGCCAGCGCCTCAAGCACCCGCTGGTGGGGGGCATCATCTTGTTCGCCCGCAACTGGCAGGACCGGGCGCAACTGATGCAGTTGTGCCGCGAGATCAAAAAAGTGCGCCGCGACCTGCTGATTTGCGTGGACCACGAAGGCGGGCGCGTACAGCGCTTCAGGACCGATGGATTTACCCACCTGCCGCCCATGCGCGCCTTGGGCGAGATGTGGCTGCGTGATGGCAAGGCCGGTGAGGGCGCAGGCGCCATGCAGGCCACCAACGCCGCCACGGCCTGCGGCTTTGTGCTGGGCGCCGAGCTGCGGGCGTGCGGGGTGGACTTCAGTTTCACCCCGGTGCTGGACCTTGATTTTGGTGAAAGCAGCGTCATTGGTGACCGCGCCTTTGCCCGCGATCCTCGCGTGGTGAGTTTGCTGGCCAAGAGCCTGATGCATGGCTTGTTGCAAAGTGGCATGGGCAATTGCGGCAAGCATTTTCCGGGGCACGGTTTTGTCAAAGCCGACTCCCACACCGACATTCCCGTGGACAAGCGCAGCCTCAAGGCCATATTGGCGGATGACGCCGCGCCTTACCGTTGGCTCAACACCAGCTTGAGCAGCGTCATGCCCGCGCATGTGATCTACCCCAAGGTGGACACCCGCCCGGCAGGCTTTTCAAGCCGCTGGCTCAACGACAACCTGCGCGGGCAACTCGGGTTTGGCGGCGCCATTTTCAGTGATGACCTGTCCATGGCCGGAGCCCGATTGCTCGATGGCTCGCAAGTCACCTACACCCA
>JAUXQA010000462.1 GCA_030683195.1 Rhodoferax sp.
GTGACGCCTTTCTCCAATAACGCAACCATTTGCAGTTACCCCCGCTTTTGCAAGGCCAATGAGCTTCCGGGCGGTCACGATACCGCCAGTCTGGATCGCCTGTTTGCCGAGAATCTGGCTGGACAGGCTGTTGAGATTCCCACGGGTGTGGGTTTTTGCATGTATATCCGGCGCCAGTGCCTGGACGAGGTTGGCTTGTTTGATGTCGATAACTTCGGCAAGGGTTATGGTGAAGAGAACGATTTTTGCGTTCGCGCACAGGAGGCCGGCTGGACGCATTTGCATGCCCTGGACACTTTTGTTCGGCATGCGGGGGGCATCAGTTTTGGCGACACCAAGAGCGCACGGGAAATTCAGGCCATGGAGACCTTGCGTCGTCTGCACCCACGTTACGAGGGCGATGTGCACGGGTTTGTGCAACGTGACCCGGCTGCTGCCGCACGGCAGATCATTGATTTGGCTCGCATCACCGGCAGCGGTCGCCCCGTTGTACTCGATGTGATGCACGACCGTCAGGGCGGCACTTTGCGCCATGTGCAGGAGTTGGCCCAGAATTTGGGTGGCAAGGCCACGTTTTTGCGTTTGGCACCGGCTTCCGGCGGGTTGGAGTTGCGCCTTGAGGGTCCGCATGAGGGCTTTTTACTGCATTTTGCCTTGCCACATGAACATGCCCGTTTGCTGGAAACCCTGCGGCAACTCCAGGTGGGGCATATTCACTACCACCACTTGCTTGGTCACGCGCCCAACATTGCAGATCTGCCAGGGCAGCTCGGTGTGACGCATGACTTTACGGCACACGATTTTTATAGCTACTGCCCGCAAATATCCCTGACTGATCACACCGATCGCTATTGCACTGAGCAAGGCCTAGATCAATGTCGCCAATGTCTGCAACGCAATCCGGCACCCAGTGGTGAAAGCATTGAGAGCTGGCGTGCGCGCCACGGCCGATTGTTGAGTGAAGCGCGTTTTGTCATCGCGCCAAGCGCCGACACGGCTCAGCGCATGCAGCGATTTGCGCCGACCGCGCGTGTGCAGGTGGTGCCTCACGCGACGTTGGCGCTACATCCGGTGCAGCATCCCAAACCGAACCCGCGACAGTTGCACAGCAGCCAGCCATTGAAGGTGGTTGTACTTGGCGCGCTAAGCAAGATCAAAGGCGCGGATGTTCTGGAGGAGGTGGCCCTGCTCGCTGCACGTCTTGATGTGCCGATCGAATTTCATCTGCTTGGCTACGCCTACCGCAGCCTGCGCACCCAACCTAAAGCCCGATTGACGGTACATGGAGGTTACGAAGAAAAAGACCTACCGCTGCTGTTGGAGTGGCTTCAGCCTGACGTGGTGTGGTTTCCTGCCGTCTGGCCCGAGACTTACAGTTACACCCTCAGCGCCAGTCTGGACAGTGGCCTGCCTATCATTGCACCTGACATTGGCGCGTTCTCCGAGCGCCTGCAGCAGCGGGATTGGACTTGGCTATGTGACTGGCAACAAAGCGCCAATCAGTGGATTGAGTTTTTTGGTCGTGTTCGGCAGCAGAACTTTTGCACTGCCATCGGCCCAGGTCCGATCCCGGTACCAGTGTCAAGTGCCGGGCAAGAGGCTCACTTGGGCAGTGAGCCCATGGATTACGATGGCAGCTACCTTGATTCCTTGTCATTGCCAACGGCTCTTGGCACGGATTCGCTGACTGGGCTTCAGCAGCAATTGGCTCCGTATCAGCAAAACCAGAGTACGGCCCTCAAATCGGTCACGTTGCGCACGCTCACGCGGCTGAGGACCAGTCGCGCGCTTTCTCCATTGGCGCGGATGGTACCCACCCACCTGCAAAGACGGGTGAAGTCTTGGCTTGGGACGTAAATATCCGTAGAGCCGTATATGGGTTGATCAGCCTGTATTTGCTGGGTCTTCCCGGCAACTCGGCGTTGAGGCCTCTGGTTCAGGGGCCGGCCTTGCTTCTTGCGCCCATGATGGATCTCACGCCCTGCTTACTTGCTTCGCAAGCGGCTGCGTTCAGTTCGTCGTCCGGCTGGGTCAACAGGTGCCGTGGGCCCAAGGCCTCGGCGGCTCATCTGGTGGAGTCAACCCTGAGAAAATTGCAGCCGCACATTCCCGAAGACTCGGCATGGCAACTGGGCTACACCTTGCAAGTTCCGCTTTTGTCCCTGATGCAGCCGGTCGAAAATGATTGGCAGGTCAATCGCCAAGCCGTCGAGGCGGTGGTGCAAACGGTCGTGGATAGCCCGAGACCGTTGGTGCTTTACCTTTTCTCTACCCATTTCGGCGTCAATGCGCCTATTGAGCCTGTGCTGGCGAAAAATCCGGACAACATGGCCCACACGCCAAGCGGTCCTTTGCCGACCGATCTCTACTACGGTGCGCCAATCTATCCATGGAGTCTTGCCCGCACCGACAATCCCGTCACCCACTATCGAACTCGGGTCATTGAGGCCTTGCTGGAAGGGGTCTGCGCCTTGCCAACCGGTGTTCGCCGCCGCATCAAGGGCGTCACTCTGCTGGGTGAAGTTCATCACCTTTTCCCCAATTTTGAGTCTGGGATGGGGTTCGGTGGGCATTACTCGGTGAGCGACTACAGTCCTGAGTCAGTCGCCGGGTTTCGCAACTATTTGCGCAATCGCTTTGCCCGTATTGAGCTTCTCAATGAGAAGATGGGTAGTGATTACCCCTCGTTCGAGGCTGTCTCGCCACCGGCCAAAGATATTCGCCGCGAGACTTTGGCTCGTTACGAGGAGCACATGGACGCCTATGCCGCCGGTCAGTTACCTATCACTGGTTGGGTGCATGCGCCCAGCTTGCATGGCAGCGGCCAAGCGGTCAGGATCTATCTGAATGGCAAGCCACTGGCTGACGCACCTGTTCACCTCAGTCGCCAGGATGTGCGTACCGCACGACCGGAATTCAACACGGCGGATGTGGGTTGGCGTTTCGATCTGGACTACAGACTTCTCCCTGCTGGGGTCCATCGCATTGATCTGGCGCTCTCGCAACCGGAGCAGGACCTGATGCACTTGGGCACCCGCTTCATTTCGATCATGGACAAGCGACAAAGTACACCGGTGGCATTGCCCTTTGTCGCGTTGCCGGTGATGCAGCCCTTGCCAGCCCATTTTTCCAGCTATACCGATGAGCCCCGCGATCAAAGCGCCTATTACTTCAATCCGATGGCGCGTGAATGGCAAAAGTTCAGAGAGTCGCAAGTTGTCCACTATCTTCAGTATTTCAACAATCTGATTGCCCAGTCGTGCCTGTCTGATACACCTCGATATACCCATCAAATCGTGCCCCAGTTCAACCCGGGTTGGGACAGGGGGAAATTCGCGGTCGGCGCCTCACTTCAGCCCATGAAGAATCTGCGCACTGGCGTGAGTCTTTACGGCGAAACCAGCTATGGACGCTCTTTTGCCGATTGGTTCAGAAAGTACCCTCGTCGAGACTATGGCGTCACTGAACTTCATCCCTTGCAAGCCCTCGATACTGTGCAACTCCGGAGCTTGCTCAATCAGCACCGCGACAATGGTGCCGGGTTTATGTCGTTCTTCCTGGAAACCAGGTGGGGCGAGGAGCGTGTCTCCACGATGCCCAACCTGTTCTCACTCGACCCGGACAATACCCAACATGGCTCGGATGTGCTCTTTGAGAGTATGAGGTCGTTGCTGGCCGAGTAATGATTCGATGAGTTCGAATTTCCCAAATGCGGGTGCACCTCGCCCATGACCAGATACGTTAGAGAACCCATGTCATCTTTTTTTCGAATTGCCAAAATTTTTGCAATCCTGTTTTCGGTGGCTCATGCCATCTTGTTTTCAATCAGCGCTGTGGCGCAGAGCCATGAGCGACTTCCAGAGCGCAAGACGTTTTATCTCATGCCGATGGTGGAAGGGATGTATGCCTGCGAGGAAGGGCTGTCAAACCGGCGTTTGAAAGGCATTGACGAAGCACGAAAGTATTGCACCCAAAATAAACTCGACGGAGCCGCCGGCATCACTCGCTTGCTTGATGAGCTGGAGCCCGGGGGGCCCAAGGGACAGGTGCAGGTGGGTTTTCAGGCAACCCTCCAGTTGCTGTCTCTTTACCGGCGTAATGGCAAGGAGTGGGCAATTGATGAAAAAAAACTGGACGCCTATTTGCAGGTGATAACGCGTGTTGAGCGGCCTGTCGTGGTGTATTTGGCGGCCGATCATTTTGATACTCAGGGCCCTTTGGTGGACGAGCTGATCAAGGACAAACGCAACTTGATGCTGCTGGCCAATGGAAAGCCGCCAGTGTCGAGTTATTTTGGCTATCGCATCGTGCCCTATACCTTGCAAGCCGACGAGAGTATCAAGGTCAATCACTATCGTTTTGCAGCACTGCGCCATGTGGCAAAGAGGATTAATGCGCTGCCCCAGGCTGTGCGGGACCGCATTATTGCGATCACTTTGCTAGGGGAGTTGCATCATATGTTTCCCGATTTTGAGGGGGGAACCGGCAAGTATGAAAAAATTCAGGTGACTGACTACAGCCCGGCCTCAGTAGCGGGTTTTCGCCGGTGGCTTGCGCAGCGTCATGGCAGCCTGAAGCAGTTCAATGCGCAGGGCGGCTTTTCATATGTGAGTTTTGATCAAGTGCCGGCGCCTGCCAAAGATATTCGGGTCGAGCGACTCGGGTCTTTTGGTGAGCACTATGGTGCGTTCGCAGATGGAAGGCTTCCTATTGCGGGCTGGCTGTCGGACCCGCAGGGCCACATTTCGCAACTGGATCTTTACGTTGACGGGCGGTTGGTGGGGCCGTTTGAGCGTGGCTTCAACCGGCTTGATGTGTACCGTGCTGTCAAGGATGTGAGCAATCCCAATGTGGGATTTCGCCATGACTTTGACTTCAGTGAACTGCCAGTGGGGCGTCATCTGGCTCAAGTGGTCGCCCAAGCGAAAGGGGGGCCTTATTTGGTGTCCGAGGTACCGTTTGTGAAAGTGGCGCGAGACCAAAGCCCCATCAAATCTGTGAAAGTCGCCGGTTTGCCAGGACTCAACCCTCTTCAGGGGCTAAATGGCGTGAAGGCCTCGCTGGATTTGCCACGTTCAATGCAGGATGTTTATTTCAATCCGCTGGCACGGGACTGGAATTTGTACCGCGAATGGCAGGTGAGGCAGTTTATGAACCGCTTTCATGAGGTGGCTCTTGAGGCAGGGCTTCCTGCGGGCAAACTCTATTCACATCAGATCATGCCCCGCGTGAATTCCAGCTGGAATCCCCAGTTGTTTTCAGTTCAGCAAACACTGCAGGCAGATACGCCCTGGAAAATGGGTTTGAATATGTATGGCGGCGCGACCGACAGTGACTGGGTCCGTGGATTCTTGGCAAAGCACAAGATCACCGATTACGGTGTGCCCGAGTTCAATCCGCAGCAGTGGAAGCGCCCGGGTGTGCATCTGAACGCCATGAAGTCGCACTATTTGGGCGGCGCGCGTTTCATCAGTCCCTATTACTTTTCAGTTATCCCAGACCGCTACAAGGTGCAGGAAAAGCACGGTGTGAATGCCATGGAGTTGCGGGCTGACAATAAGACAGACGGATCGGCCCTGTTTTTTCAAGCCATCCGCGAATTTGCAGCTTATTGAACTTTCGCTTACAGGCCAGTCAAGATATTGCCCAGCTTCAGGCTGCTCCGTTACACCATATCAAATTCCATGTCCGGATTCAAATTGCAATTCAAAAAGTACCTGCTTGTTGCCGGCTTGGTGCTGGCATCGGCCCTTGTCCGTGCTTTGCCAGCTGCACCTGTTGCTCCATTCGTTATTGCACCCATGTTCGAGGGGGTCGGTTATTGCGCAGCAGGGGCGGGTAGCCCCAACCTCACGGCGGCTTATGCGGCGTGTGTCCGTGCAAAAAATCCCAGCGGGCCGTTGTTGCAGGCCGCACTGGATCGACTCGAACCCGGTGGCGCGACAGGCAAGGTGCAGGTGGGCTATACAGTGGGCGTCAACCTGTTGGGATATTCGCCCAGTGAGTTGTCGGCTCATTTGAATCAATTGAGGGAGTTGATTGAGACGACTCGCCGCCCCATGGTGCTTCACCTGATGGGAAACCAGTTTGCCTCTCCGTCATCACAAAGGACGCTCGCTCCCAGTTCGTATGCTGCTTTTTCCGATCAGTCGATTCCCAAGGAGCAGTATTTTGTGACCAGCATCCAGGCCTGGACTCTGGCGACTGACCCTGGGCTTGAAGTCAATCGTCTGCGTTTTGGCGCTTTGCAGCAGGTGGGGCGATGGTATGCCGCGTTACCCCTGCGCGTTAAAGACCGGGTGGTCGGCATCACCCTGGCGGGTGAGTTGCATCATTTTTTTCCAGACTTCGCCAATGGCATGGGGCGTTATGAAGATATCAAGGTCACTGACTACAGCCCCGGTTCGGTGCTCGCGTTTCAGGCTTGGTTGCGCAGCCGTTTCGCCAGCTTGGGGGCGTTCAACCAACAGATGGGAACTGTATTTTCCAGATTTGATGTCATATCCCCACCGGCACGCAACATACGTGGCGGCAAGCTGGACGCGTTCAGCCAGCACTTTGACGCCTATGCTCATGGCCTTTTGCCAATTGAAGGCTGGTTGACCGAACTACCCCCCAATCACAAAATTCACATTTACCTGAATGGCAAAGTCGTGGGTGAAGCCGAATACGGCCTGAGCCGCCAAGACGTTTATGAAGCGTTGGCCGAAGTCACTGACGCGCGGGTCGGATTTCGGTATTGGCTGGACTTTTCGCGTTTGCCCCGGGGTATTCATACGATTCAGGTTGTCGTGAGCGGAGGTGCGCAACGCTGGCAAATCGCGCAACGCAAAATTGTTCTTATGGGGTCCAGCCAGGACAAACCATCATCGTTTGCCGGCGAGATTGCCTTGACCACAGAACCCCCCAAGGTGCGGTTTTGGCTGGATCAGCCGCGTAACATGCAAGACTATTACTTCAACCCGCTGGCCAAAGCATGGAGTGAATTTCGCAGCGACCAGGTCACCATGGCTTACCGCGAGTGGTTCGAGCGTGCAGTAGCCGGCGGCTTGCCCTGGGACAAGCTGTATTCGCACCAGATCGCTGTCGCTGCAGTCGGCAGTTGGAATCCGCTGCTGACGGCTTCCGATGCGAGTCTGTCCGGTGTCCAGCCTTATAAAAAAGGCATTAATCTCTATGGTGGTGCGCTTGACGTGGCGTTGCTGCGTCGCCACTATGTCCGCCCGAACGAGGCTTTTGCCGTGCCCGAATTCCACACCCAGGCCTGGAAGAACCCGAAAGCCCCCGGGCGCGTTTTGCAAGAGTTCAAAGCAGCCGGAGCTACCTTTGTGTCGCCTTATTTCATGAGTATCGTGCCAGCCAAGTTTCGCGGTGAAGTCAATCCACACGACAGGTTCCGAATTGCTCCAGAAAACCCCAGTTATGGTTCCAATCACTTTTATGAAGCCATAGTCGAGGCAGCCCGTGAGTGACAGCGGTCACTATTTGTTTCAGATTTGTCACGGGTCCGCTATCAAAATTGGCAAAATGGATTGAGCCTAAAATCCTCATAAGCCAGTAACCAACACGACCATCACGCACGGAATGAAGAAACCCTATTCGCAGGCTGCAGAGCACATTGCCCAACTTAAAGCCATTGAGTTGCTAATCAACAAGATGCAGTTGCAGCAGGCTGCCCAGCAGCTGACCCGTCTGACGGCAACTGCGGGGCACGACCCGCGTCTTTTCCTGTTGGGGTCGCGCTTGGCTGAAGCCGCAGGCAACCCCGATGGCACGCTGGCCGCTGCGCGCAAAGCCCACCAGCTTGCACCCGAGTGGCCCACCGCCGCTGTTTACTTGGCGGGTGTACTTGCCAGTCGGGACGAAGCCGAAGAGGCCATGGCGTTGGCAGGGAAGTCCCTTCAAGGCAGCAACGATGCCGCGCTTCTAATCCAGGCTGCTGCCGTGGCCCAGCGGGTGAGCCAGTTTGGTCAGTCGCTGCAATGGTTGCAACTGGCAGAAAAAATCACGCCCACCGACGTCGCACTCAAGCACCAGATTGCCCGTACCTTGGCCGATAGCGGCGACCACGCTGGGGCGATTGCGATTTTTACTGAACTGCTGCAAAAAAAACCCAATAGCCCGGTTGTGCTGATGGATCGGCTGCGGGTCTATCTCACCGCCGAGAAAAACGAGCAAGCCATTCTTGACGCTGAAGCTCTGCTTGCTATGGAGCCCGACAACGCGGTCTACCATTTCTATTTGGACCGGGCACGAGGCTTAACTCCCCCAACGCAACCCGCAGCACTTGTCGCGGACTTGTTTGACGGCTTTGCGCAACGTTATGACCGCTATTGGGCCGTTCAGTTGCATTACAAATTGCCCCGTGACGTTGCCCAAATGATTAAGGAATGGCACCCGGACCGCCAGGGTGACGTGCTGGACCTGGGTTGCGGCACCGGCTTGATGGGCGCTTGTCTGGGGCCCATTGAAGGTGTGCTTGTGGGGGTGGACCTCTCTGGTCAGATGATCGCGCAGGCCGGGCGTCACCATGTGTATGACGGCTTTCATCAAGTTAACCTGCTTGATGCCTTGGAGGCCACGCCCGAAAATCTGTATCACGTGATTACCGCGCTGGACGTGCTCAATTACGTTGGTAATCTGGACTCCGTGATCCCTAACGCCCACCGCATCTTGCTTCCTGGCGGTCGGTTTGTTTTTTCGTGCGAGACGAGTGCGACCGAAGAGGCGGACTACACTTTGTCAGGCACCTACCGCTACACCCACCAACGGGGGTATGTGCAGCGCCTGTTGGAAGAGGCTGGATTCAAAAATGTTGTGATCGAAGACCGGGTGTTGCGGTACGAGGCAGAACTGCCGGTACAGGGTTTTTTGGTCACAGCGCAGAAGCAGTTGGCCGCAGAAAAGAAGTCTGCTCGCAAGCGTGTTCCAAAAAGTGGATGAATAAATTTAATAGCACTATAGCCAATTAATCCGCCGGCTAGAGCGTCAAATTCCTAAAAATATTGATCCTTGACCGATGATTGGCTATTTTTTTTGCATAGTTGTATGTTGTGGCCATGGAAATGGCGGGCTTTCACTGCTGGCGAAAAAACCGGTCTGCGATGCTCCAGAAATGCCATGCGGGGGCATCTTCCGCAATGATGTTTTCCAGCTCGTCAAACACAAGGCTTGCCAAGCCTTCGACTGCGGTGTGAACGCCTAATGGCTTGATACGCAAAAAGCGCCTTCCAGAGGCTGTATCCAGTCCGGTGATGTAGACCACAACCGGCACCTGCTGGTCTACCGCCAGGCGCAGCAGACCACGTGGCACGCTCGCCCGCATGCCCAGCAAGTCAATTTGCATGCTCGCCTGACCTTGGTCGGCTGGCACGTCCATCACACCCAGGAGCGAATGGTTGTTCCGCAGCGCCCGGATCACCTGTTTCAAGTGTTGGACCACATCAATATTGGGTGATCCCAGAGTGCGCGCCACATGCGCATTGCGGGAGCGTGCGTACCAGGACATCACCGTTCGCCCTTGATACGCCAGGGACTCCAGGGTGGCGACCAGTGCATGCGGCTGCAAGCCGTGAGCGGCGGCGTGGCGCAGTCCCCAATACCCTGCGCCCCAGTGGAAGGTCAATAACAAGATGCCACTTTCGTGGGCCGGCCAGCTGCCTTGCACCTGCAGGTGCTTGTTCATCCAGGCGTCGCTGCGCCGCAGCCCGAGGTAGTGGTCGGCGTGGTCCACCAGCGTCACCAGTCGCCGTACCCATAACCAATGGGTCTCGTCTGCGCCAGCCCAGCCTCTGCTGCGGGCTTGGACCAACGCCGCTTCACACGGCTCACGGTATAACCAGCGCAAGCGGGCGAGCCGTCGAAAGATACTGAAACACCACTGCCAGGGCAGCACTGCCGCCAAGCCCGGCAGCAAGACCAGCTCCAGTAAATCAAGTAGCTCGATTCGAAGGCGTTTCATCACTTTTAAAAGGCCATCAAGGTGCGTGACATCAAGACCACCGGTGTGGCAGTCTGACCAACCCCGGTGTCAAGCTGGGGCTTACCCACTGAAACTGGATGAAGTCTTTCCACTCCTCATACACCACCAATCCCTGGGCATCAAATAGATAGAAACTCAAGGAATATTGCCCGGAATGAAGGGGGAAGTCCGGGAAGGTGAGTGATATTTGCCAAATTGTCCAGCCGTCTTTAGTCTCTAGTGCCGTGAGCAAAATGCCTTCGGCATGGGTCGCCACAGAGGTGACTCCGACGCCTTGAAACTGCTCCAGCATGACGCCAATACTGGGTGTCTCGTCGCTTGTTGATATGGCCTTGACCTGAATGATCAGATCCGTCCCGGTCAATGCCAGTACCGCTTCTCCTCCAGAGTTAGGATGCATGCCGCTCACAACTTGTGCATCCAGCAGACCAGCCCGCCGACCACCAGCCAATCCGGTTGGGGCGTCTGAGTTCATTTGCATATGGTGTGAATCTGCGGGCGTTGTGACCCCGATTGCTTGTGCATCGGTGACCTCGGTCACCCCTTGCAGTCGCACATGTGTTTCGTAGTTCGCCAGCACGGATTCGGCATCGCCAATGCCCCGCACCTGGCCATGGTCAAGCCACAGAACCTGGTCGCACAGCTGGCGCACATGGTACAGGCTGTGTGAGCAGAACAGGATGGTGCAACCTTGTTGTCTGAATGTCTCAATGCGCTGAACACATTTTTTCTGAAAATGTTGGTCACCTACGGCCAGTGCTTCGTCGATGATCAATAGTTCGGGTTGCACTGCGGTCACAAGTGCAAATGCCAGGCGCACGACCATGCCCGATGAGTAGGTCTTGACTGGGCGATCAATCGCATCCCCCAACTCCGAAAACGCAATGATCTCATCGGCAAGGCGCAACATGTCAGCCTGCTCCAGCCCGATCAGGCTGCCGCCAAACATCAAGTTGTCCCGGCCTGTAAAGTCGGGATGAAAGCCCGCACCCAATTCAAGAATTGCAGTGACCCGCCCCACCCGTTTCAGTTGACCATGAGAAGGTTGCAGAGTGCCGGCCAGCAGTTTGAGTAACGTGCTCTTGCCGGCGCCATTGTCCCCGATGACGCCCAAGCACTGGCCCCGTTGCAATGCAAAGCTGACTTCTTTCAAGGCCCAGTGCGGTGTCGATCGGTCTGCCCACCCTAGCAAGGCCATCAGTCGATCGCCTGGAGATGCGAAAAGCCGATAGCGCTTGCCGAGGCCCTGTACTTGCAGCACTTGCGTCATAGCCAGTCCACCAGTTCATCGCGGCTACGCTGGATCAATACATTGAGCAGTAGCGCAAGCAAGGTCAACCACCCAGTCGCTACGACCCATACAGCCGCACCAGGCCACACACCCTGCAGTAAAACAGACTGGTAGCCCGTGACGAGCGCGGTCATGGGGTTGGCGTACAGCACCCAGCGCCAAGTTTCTGGAAATAAGCTGATGGGGAACAGAATAGGGGAGAGAAAAATTCCAACGGACAGCGCAAACGCCAGCACCTGCAAAGTGTCGCGCACGGCAGCTGCCAGTATGGCAAGAATATGTGCCAGTAGCAAAGCCAATGCGCCTTGTAAAACCAGCAGCAGTGGGACCGCTAGCAGTGCCCATCCGAATCCGCTTACGGGAATATAGCTCAGCGTAAGCGCTGCCATCAATGGCACAAAAACGACCCATCCAGCCAGAACACTTCGTGCAACAAACAACACTGGGGGAAGTGCATTCTTTTGAAGCAGTCCACCCGCGTCGACCAAACTGCTTGCCCCGCGGGAGAGGGACTCGCAAAAAGCCAACCACGGCAAGGCCCCAACGACGAGATAAGTGCCCACCCTCGCTGTGGGTGCGTTGTCGCCCATGCGCATGGCAAACACCACGTCAAACACCAAAAAGTAGGCTGCGACCATTAGCAGTGGCTGCAGGTAGGCCCACAACACACCTGCGGCTGAGCCTGCATAACGGCTTGCCAACTCGCGCCGAGTCATGACCCACAAAAGAGTTCTGGCGCGCCAGAGTGCTCGCCAATCTTGCCAGCAATATTGCATGAAGTTAGATAATGAGGCCGTTGAGGCGCGAAGGAGTGGATAGCGTGTGGGTCCGTTTCAACGGGATGCTGGCTTTGCAATCGCCTCAATCGCCTCGCGCTCAAATACAAAGTCCTTGTTCAGATTTTGAACTTTTTGCATGCGTGCCTCATTGAGAATGGCGTTGCGTGCTTCAGACAACAGCTGAGGCCTGACTTCCTCAAAAGTCTGGCGACCTTTTTCCTTGCGCTCTTCTAGCCGGATGATGTGGTAGCCGAATTGGGTTTCAATGGGCTCACTCAAATCGCCAGGTTTGATCAGGGCATTCACGGCATCATCAAAGGGGCGGACCATTTGCCCTGCAGGAAAGAAGCCTAGATCACCACCGCGAGCCGCGCTACCTGGGTCTGTTGAGTGAGTTTTAGCGATGTCCCCGAACGCTGCGCCAGCGCGCAATTGTCTTAACAGTTCCTTTGCCTTCTCCAGAGACTCTGGCCCATTGTTGGCTATCAAAATGTGGCTAGCTCTGGTTTGCGCCGGTCTGTCGAACTTGGAAGAGTTGGCTTGGTACATAGTGCGAGCATATGCGTCCAGAGCGGACTCGCTGGGTTCATTCTGTGCGTCAAGACGTGCCAGGCGCGCGTCCGACAGGGCTCTGTCTTGTGCGATGGTCGCTGTGGCCGCGACGATCGGGTCTTTTGCCAAGCCATCGCGGGTGGCTTCTGCTGCCAGTACCCGTCTGACCAGCAGGTTGCGTGTGATCTGCTGGAGTGAGTCTGGGCGCTCCATTGCTGCCAGTCTGCTGGCTTCCGGCGCGCGTTGTAGTTCTGACAGGACATCTGCCATCGTGATGGTCACACCGGCGGCCCCACGTGCCAGGATGGTTGTCGGATTTTTCTTGACATTGCTGGTTGAGTCTGCGCTGACTGCTGTTGTAGCCGCTCTTTCATTCGGTACTTGGGTGGGTGTTTGTGCAAATGCACCAGGCAGCGTGAGTGCCAAAACCAATGGTAAGCAGAGGTGTTGTGCAGATTGACGCACCGCAAAGGAATCAGGAAGTTCAAAAAAATGCATGGCTGTTTACGCTGAGGAAAGTGAAATACGAACGGATTGTCAAAGTTGCGCTACCGTGAGTATGACCAGCGTCAAGAGGTAGCAGCTATCGTTCTTACATAAAAAAAGGCGGGGTTAACCCCGCCTTTTTTTCAAATAGACAAACCGATTAGGTTTGCCCAACCGTCAGCCAAATTAACGGCCGAAACGGTGCATGTGAGTTGCGCCGAAGCTGTTTGCGCCGGCAGATGCCTTGTTGAAGGCAGCGCCCAACACTGGCAGACCGCCATTGCCGGTAGCGCTTGGAGTAGCAAGACGCATCCATCCGTCCACGAAACCAACATCGATGTCTTTGACCGACACTTGCGCTTTGAGGGCGCCTGTGCCTGCTGCAGTCACTGCACCGCGGTTGATACTCAACACGCTAGCTTCGCCGCAGAAGGTCAATGGATCAGCAGGAGTCGAAGGGGATACCACGACGTCTGTAACAGACAACTTGGTGGACTCTTCACGATCCCATGCGCTGAAGGTGATGCCGCGAACGCAGATCTGGCGAGCAGTCACCAGTGTGTTCTGCTGCAAGAAGTAACCTGTAGCGAAGGTATTGGCGAACAAGTCGGAGAAACGACGGCCGTCATCAGTTGCGCTGATAGCTGCGTAGTCCAACGAGACGTTGTAACGACGTGTAGGCATAGAGAACACCCAGTCAGTCGATGCTTGGATCGTCTGATCTGTCAAGAACTCATTCGTAGCCGATGTTGCAGCGATTGCAGCGGTCAGATCAACTGCTTGTGACAGTGGGCTGGTAGCAATTGCTGTGTAAGGCGTCGACATGTCAGGCAAGTCGTAGTAAGCAGCTGCAACAGCTGGTGTTGCGTCTGTTGCGTACGCTGTACCAGTGTAGCGGGACACATTGGCCGTACGCAACAGAGGATCTGCTGTGAACGAGTCAATGGTAGCGCCGACTGGTGTACCAGTTTGTGGCCAGTACACAACGTTACCGCGAGCAGCTGTCGCTGTTCCGACTGTGCGAGCTTCAACGGCTACAGCAGAATTGCTCCATGCAGCAGCGCCAACGACATTGATGATGGTCCAGTTAGCCATCAAACCAGTTGTTGGAGCTGTCAAGCCTGCAAACGAGCTTGTTCCAGCAGCATTCACGTTACCGAATGCCAAGTTGTTGTCGTCGAGGTAAGTCCAAGCCGTGCCAGAGCAGGGTGCCACTTTGGAAACGTGTTTGATCGCTGTGTACAAACCGTTGTCAGTGTTGGTAGCGCTTGTCACGCGGCCAGCTGCTGTACCTGCATCGTATGCTGCGGATGTAGAGAAGCTTGCCTTAGGAATGTCACCCATGTTGAAAATCTCAACATAGCCTTCACGAGTGCCGTTGGCTTTGCCGCCAGCGTCAAGAGTCGTATCCAAGCGGCTTGTAACAAACGGCGTAGCGGTCAAAACAGCTTTGGCTGGTTTGGTGCAGCTGTTGTCGTTGGTGCTGATTTGCGCCAAACCAGCAGAGTTTTTGCTGATGTTGAAGGCGTACACGTCACCTGGGGACAAGAACACTTGGAAGTCAAACACGTCATCCGAGTTGGCTGCGCCACGGAAACGAACCTTCACGGCCTTGCCGTTAGCGGTGTCGGTGTTGACCAAGTTGATCAGCGTTGCGTTTTCAGCTTGCGCAGTGTAGTAAGGAACCAGCAACATGTGGCCAACGCCGTCGCCGTTCAAGCGCAGGTCAGAACCTACTGAGGCACCGCCCAGTGAAGTCATTGCCTGTGCACCGCCTGCAAACCCGAGACCGACCACTGCGGCCGTGATGCTCAAAGCTAGAACATTTTTTTTCATGAAAAAACTCCATTTAAAGATTGTTGAGCGCAACCCTTAGTTGGGTTGAAAACGCTGGTGAATGGTAGCACACGATCGAAACAGCCTAGCTTGCCTTTTCGCTAGTTTCATTGGGAACGTTGAATAAAAACAACAGTGCCAATACTAAGCTATTTGAGTGTGCGCTGGCGTACGGTTATTGAAATTTGATAGGCTGACCTCTTGTTGGTAAGGTGTTAAAAAAATGTGTGCCGCGCAAATTCAGGCGACTTACTTGGCTTTAAAGGGCTGGAAATACCACCACTGCCCATCTTCAAATAGCCATGTCTCATCAATATGCGTGTTGATCTTATCGCCATAACGCCCACCCACCAAAGGCTTGAAGTCGATGCGTACAGTGGCTGTGCATTTGTTGGCCTCCGGACAATCGACCTTAATAGCTTCGGCCCCTACCCACGCCACTGCGCTGCCAACAGTCGCGCGATGTTCCTCCGGACTGATGACAGCTCGGTAGCCTGGCGCGTTGAAGTTGTATGCGCGGGTGAAGTCGGCGCTTATGAGTGCTTGCCAGCGCTGGTTTGCCCGTTGGCTCACTTGCTCCTGCGGGGTCCCGCTGCCCAACGTGGCGCAAGCCGATAGTGCCAAAGATGCAAGTGCCGCTCCCCAGAGAATGAATGGCTGCAATGCAGGGCGCTGTGTTGGGTTGAGTGGCTTGACTCGTGTGTCTTCTTGATTATTTTCCATGTTTTTCATGATCGTTCCTGTTGTGTGCAACATATTGATTGCGACCCCGTATATATAAATTGAGTAGCTAGTTACTGGTTTAAGACCTGACTACCAGGCTGTGTCCCGGGCGTGGACGGATAGAGCGTTTTCATCCGATCTTTCAACTCCTGGCCCAACTGACGCATGTCTTGCTCGGTCCGCACCACCCGCGGTGTAATGACAACCAGCAACTCCGTACGATTGGTACTGCTGGCATTGGTTCCAAACAAGTTGCCAAAAAGTGGAATGTCTTGCAAGCCAGGAAGGCCGCTCTTGCCGTTGGTCGTGTTATCCCGGATAAGGCCACCCAGCACCAAAGTCTCGCCTGATCGAACAGCCACTTTGCTTGCAAACTGGCGTTGTAAAAAGCTGCGCTGCAAGGTTGCCGCATCGACTTGCCCAACGTCCGTGACGGATTGATTGATTTGCATGGTCACCATGTTGCCCGCGTTAACCGACGGCGTGACGGCCAAGCTGACACCGGTGTCTTTATATTGAATGTTGCTGGAGATGACGCCGCCGGTCGTGATGGTGTCTCCGACCTTGATGGGTTGTTGGTTGCCAACAGCAATGGTTGCGGTGTGGTTGTCCAGTACCATGAGGGAGGGGCTGGAGATCACCTTGACGAGCGATTTGTCAGCCAATGCACTGATTACGGCGCGCACGTCACCCAGTGTGTTACGCAAAGTGTATGAAAAACCAGCTGGCGTTGCGCCAAATGCTGCACCTGCAGCGGTGCTCAGAACACCAGTGCCTGTTAGCCCCCCGCGCGCCTTGTCCGTGAATATCCATTGCAAGCCATACTTGAGGTCGTCGGTGAGGGTAACTTCGATAATGCTGGCCTCAATGAGCACCTGGGTGGGTGGAATATCGAGGCGCCTGAGCGTCATCTCAATTTTTTCAAACTCCCCTCGTGTACCGTAGACCAGGACGGCGTTGTTGATTTCATCTGCCATCACGCGCAAGCCTGCGTTAAGTGACACGGTACTTATTCCCGAGCCTTGGAGGGCGCTGGTGCCTCCGGTTCGCCCTGTGATACCAGTGGTTCCAGCGGAAATCCCCACCCCTGCGCCGCTAAAGCCCGTGGTGTTACTTGTCGTTTGTTGTAAGCCAGGCGCGATTCCGCTATTGGTTGTTGCTTGGGTTGGTGCGGGTGTTCCATTTCCAAAAAGACCATTCAGGACATTGGCCAGGTGTTTTGCGTTTCCGTTCTGAACTGGATATACAAACAGCTGAGCTTCGGGTGAGTTCCCTCCGGGTTGATCGAGTTTCTCGATCCAGCGTCGGGCTTCATCCAGATAGGCTGCGCGCGGGGTCACAACCATGACGCTGTTGATGCGCTCAATCGGGAGAACCCGCAATGCACCGTATAGAGGGAATGACGCGGCAAGGGCGGCGCCCGTTGTGTCGGCCGGGCGGGCCGTTCCCGCTGCGCCTGCTTGCGTTGTGGGGGTTGCAGCGCCACCCGAACTGAGCAAACGCAGGGCAGCCTCAACTTCACGAGTAGAGACGTGCTTCAAAGGAAATACGCCAACTGACATGCCCTTCAACATGTCCACATCGAAGGTGGACACGATGTCAAGCCAACCCTCCGACTGAGTGCGTGTGCCCACCAGGACTAGCAGGTTGCGAACGGCGTCTACCCGCACCAAGGCCTCGGGCGGAGCCATAGGTCGCAGAATGCTGGCCATCTCGCCAGCACCGATAAAATTCAGTGGTACAACTATGGCGCCATAGCCGGGTGGCAGCGGGCCTGATCCTCCGACCTGACGCAAGGCAGGCACGATGCCTTTAATAGCGTCTGCTTTACCTATATGGTAGACGCCCCGCGTGTCACGGGCCATTTGCAGGCCGTTAGCCTGTAGCGCAGCCTCAAGCAACAGCACCGCTTGATCGGCTGAAACCTCGCCTTGGGTAGCGAGCGTCACCGTACCGCTGATGGGCGGGTGAATAACGTAGTCGACCTTGGCGATCTCACGCAAAATCAGGCTGACAACTTCCGCCAATGGCGCTTCTTCGAATTTGAGGCCCGCAGCGGTGCCCGTGATCTGCCCTTTGTTATTGACAGGCGCCAGCATTTGATCGGTCCCACGAATGATTCGGGGTTGCTCAGCAATGGGGGGAGGCGTCTGGACGGCCGGTGGTGTGGGCTCCAGAAACTGGGCGTAAGCACCTACTGTCGCACCAGTGAGGTAGACAAGAAGAAGTTTTTTGGGATAAGTCATGTATCAATCATTGTTCTGCGGTGTGGATGTGTCTGTCGACAAAAAGAGTCGCTTTATTCTGTCACCAGGGGGAGACCGCGTGCGGCCCTGGCTTCATTGCGACGGCGTAGGCGATCGCGTGCTTCATCCTGAACGTTCTGAGGGACACCAACGTAGCCGGGTGCCTGGGTTGGTGGCGATCCAGCTGCTGGAGCTGCGGCTTGCGTGACAGGGGGGGCGAGGCGAGCGTAGTCGAGACGTAGTTTGCGAGTCTCTTCACCTTGCCCAAAGGTCACATCCCGGCCATCAATGCTTTTGAGTGTCCATGAGCCAACCGCTTCATTAACTTTGATACGGCGCACTTTGCCCTCCACTCGCGCCAAAATTCCTGCATTCGCGCCCGAAAATATGCCCTGAATCTGGATATTGGCAAGCGGATCTGGCGGTGGTGTTGGTGCAGGTGGTGCGGGTGGCGGTGGGGGCCTGCGATCGGGCGCAAAAACGGGCCGTGCCAGGATTGACGAAAAATCGGACGCTGAACCAGTGCTTGTTGTTGCTTCCACTGTTGGAATTTTTATCTCTGGCGGCAGCGCTCTGGGTGGTGTCCACGTCACATTGCGTAATTGTCCGGCCTGGTCTACCCAGATCCATGCCAATCCACCTGACAGTAGCAAAATTAAGAGCAGCAGAGCGCGTATGGGGCCGAACCTCATGATCGAGCCCGCAGAATAGAAAAACTGAACTGGCCTCCCAGGCGCTGAATACTGGCTGGCTTGACTGCCCCAATCGTTTGGAGGGCGAGGCTGTCAACCTGCACTGTGGGAGATTGGCCTCCAAGCTTTATCAGTGCATCCTGAATACCGGCCAAATCACCCTCAACGCGCAGGTTGATCAAAATTCGGTCGAATTTGCCTTCTTCTTTGGCAGGGAGTACCTGAATACTAATGATGTCGAGCTTGCTGTCTGCAAACAGGCCACGAATGCGCTGCTGTGCATCGTTCCCCGCTTGTGTGACATCTTGGCTGGCGGGATAGGTCATGCGGGCCAGTTGGTCTGCTGCTTGCGCAGCCAGTGTTTTTAGGTCAGCTTGACGCTCCATCAAACCCGCGAGTCGCGCGAAACGAGGCTCCAGGTTGGCCAAATCACTTTGTATTCGTTGGTGCTGAGTCCAGACATACAAGCAGACCCCCGCCAGCGGTAGCAACAGAAGCAATACCATCAGAAGCTGTAACCAGGCGATGCGGTTAAAGAAGCTGCGCTTCATGGGGTGGGCCTCAACTGCGCGGGTTCGAGTGTGAATTCAATGGTGAATGACTCGCGCTGCGCCCCCAGCGGTTTGGTGGCTGGTGTTGGTGCCTTGACGTCACGTAGACCAGACGTGCTATCCAGCTGCTTCATGAGTGCGGAGGCATTGACGGTTTGCCCGGACATGTTGACTTTGAGTCCCTGGATTTGCAGGCTGAGCAACGATGTGTCATCGGGCAGAGCATCGGTGATGAGTTTAAGTGTTTGCAGTGGAGCACTGGACTTTCCACCAAGTTCGATCAAGCTGGTCAGTTGCTCAGAGGCTCCAACCAGCGATTCGCGTTGCGCCAGAATCGGGCTGGCCCGTTGTTGTAGCGTTGCCATGGCTTGATTGGCTTGCAAGGATCTCAAGTAGAGCTGAATACTGGGGCTGGCGGCTATCGTCATCAGAATGGCCAGAGCCATAAGAGCCAGAGTGGCGCTGATTACGCTCCAAACCTTGCTCTGCCTCTGGCGTCTCGCCTCACCAAATCCTGGCAGCACCATGAACCCGGGCCCGTTGGAGCGGGTCACCCAGACCTCTGGAGCAGTCGCATTTAGTGGGGTGTGAACAGCTGTAATATGTTGGGCAATCAGCTTTCGAGAGGCCAATACAAGTGGTGTGCGCAAGGTGCCAGTGCTTTGCAGTGGGTTTTCATGGGTCCACACGACATCATCCGGAGCGAAAGGGCTGAGCGTTTGCACTTGGAGGGCCAGCGCAGCCTTCATCTCCTGAGTCTGCAGCATGGGCAAATCCAGGGTTTGGCGTAGCAGCAAATTTTCAGGCAATAAGACCGCATCAAAGCGAGCGGATAGCGCAAGTTTGTCATTCTGCACAGGTGCAGTGTGAAGGCTTCGGCCCAGCACATAACCGCCAGTCGGTAGCGCCAGGCGGACGGCCGGTTTAGGCCACAGCCATGAAAAGACCGGCCAGTTCAATATGCCGCTCCAAGCCATCCGAAAGTCGAGCCAAAGCGCGGATGCATCCAGGCCGAAAAATCGGGCGTGTCTATCTGATGTGGGCAAACTAGGCATGAGGGTTGTTGATTTAGTTGCCGAATTGGTCTGCAGGTTGCAGTGACTGCTGGCTACCCAGCACACGCCAGGGAAGCCCTGAGCGGGGATCTGTGTCCCAGTAAACGTGCCACACTTTGCGAAGCGAGCCGCCACTTGGCAGTTCAGTTTCTACTTGAACCCTCAAGCTCCGCGATGAAACCATTTCGATTAGCTCAGGTTTGAGAAAAGAAGTGTCCATGATGTTGGGGTTTGCACTGCGTTGGGCTGACATTGCGGCGGCACGTGCAACATCTCCACTGGTCAAAACCTGAAGCACTTCCAGCGGAGCAGCTAGGGCATTGATACGACCGCTACCTTCTTTAAGGTCGGAAGTAACAAGGCCGATAATCTTAGCATAGAGGTCGTAAGTCATGGTCGGCACTTTTAACAGGTCTTCGACGGCGTCAAAGCCTTGTAGAGCGCCTTTGACACTCTTTGTCTGGCGCGTGTTGATGGTGGCTTGGGCCATGATCTGGGCTGCCTCTGCGTTCAGGCCGCCAGCGTAGCGGTACATGTCAGCGAGGAGCAGGAGTGGTGCATTGTTGATGTCAATAAATGCATTGAGCGGTTGCACGGTGACTTGGGCGACTTTTCCCTGAAATTGAACCGGGATCAACTGAAGGGTGCTGAGCGGCTCCTTTCGCAGCGCATGCAAATTTTGTAAAGCCAACAAAATTGCAGCATCTGCCAGTGCGCTGGCAACTACGACTTGACGCTGCTGTCCCGCA
>JAUXQA010000466.1 GCA_030683195.1 Rhodoferax sp.
TGCGGGTGCCCCAAATCGTCTTTGGTAAACCGCAAATCTTCAAACTGCGGCACCGCCAATGCCAATGCTTTTGAAATCTTGGCCAGGCGCGAGTTTCGGGTCCGCTCCGGGGTTTTGGCCAGACGCTCCAAAAACCCTTGCCCAAAAGGATCGTCCGTGAGCCGATGCCCACCAATCTTCTCGCCAAACCGCAGCAACTGCGGCACCAAATGCAGGTAAGTGATGGCGCTCAAAAAATCGACGACATCCCGAAACTCGATATTGGTCTGGATTTGTTCCAGGTGCGTTTGGGTTTTCAGCAGCACATCGGCATCGTCCTTGGCGTCTGGCCGATCAAGCAGCAGTTGGCCGTCTTTCCAAACCTTCTCCCGCGACACCAGCAGGCGCTGCGCGCCCTTGCCTTCAGGCTTAAAGGCCAGCACGTATCGCCACAACGGCGGTTGGTCCAACTCTTGACTGAGTTCAACATCAATTTCAACTTCGGTGTCGCGCCGGGCGTGCAGACAACGCACCTTCGAGATGCCGCCCCGCTCCGCTACCGCCGCTTGCAAGCCGCCGCCCTTGGGCTTGCTCACATCGCGCAGAAAACGCAGCGCGTCCAACAGATTGGACTTGCCAGACGCGTTAGGCCCCAGCACGTAGGACACATCGCGCAGGGGCAAATCCAGCGACTGGAAGTTGCGCCAGTTTTTCAGTCGGATGTTGCTAATGAGCATGGTGTTGCCTTTGGCGGGTAAGGAGGTCTAAGCGACATTTTCCACCAGCGCCTCGGCCAGTTGGGCCTGGGTGGATTGGCTAGCGGACAGGCGCTGGCGCAGGTCGGCGCACAGGCGTCGCAGCTGGGCTACGCGGGTCACGATGCGGGATTGTTCGGGGAGGGGCGGGAGGGGTATCAATGTCGCCTTGATTTTCCCGACATTCAAATTGGGCTGAGCACCGCCTGCTGAAAGCTCGCGCATTTCATCGTAGCTTTTCTCAAAAACAAGTTTGACGAAACAGCGATGGGCTACTGCGGACTCCACGAGCACAATGGCCGCGCAAGCCTGATTGGTCGTAGCTTCAATACACAGCTCAGACACCTGCCCTCGGGTTTTGCCCTGGCCGTACATTGCAACGATCAATGTTCCTTTTGGGTAAACCGACAAACTGGTTTGCGCAAGCGCAAGTTCTGTAACGTGCTGAGCAGTTTCTCCAATGAACAGCTTACCAGTCTCACCACTGGTCACCCACGGTATCGATCCGCCCACAAAGAAGGCTGCGTTCTCTCGGGATGGTGTCGTTCCACTTCCAACATTGGCCAGCGTTTCAATGGGTACCCACTCCCACCCCACCGGCAACCCAAACGGCTGTTCCTCCTCCCCAATCGCCGCCAGCGGTTTGTCGCGTTTGATCTGGCCTGCGGCGATCAGGCGGTCTTTCTCCAGGCGGATTTTTTTCAGCAGGGCGCTGGCGGGTTCGTCCGTGGGGTCTTGGGGGACGAGCAGTCCGCGCACTGCTAGTTGCAGGATGGTTTGCTCCAGGGCGTCCACGGCTTGGGGGCGGTCCAGCAGCAGGGCGAAGTGGGTGGCGAGGCGTTGCCAGTTCTCGGCCAACTGCGCGGGCGTGTCGCTCTGAGTGAGTGTGCCCAGCAGGGTGGTGACGAGTTGGGCGTGCTGCGCGGCTTCGAGCCGGCCTTTGGCCTCCAGCGCGTCGCACAGGCGCATGAGTTCCTCGACGCGGGTGACGATGCGGGATTGTTCGGCCAGCGGTGGGAGCGGAACGAGGTACTCCTGAATACTCTTAAGACCGACATTGGGCTGTGTCGTCTTGTTGGTTGCGCTCGCGGCCTGACGTTTGACGCAATCCGACATGGAAAACAGGTACTGGTAGCTTGGTTCGATGCATCCTCTGAGCACTTTGATCACTGCACAGGAATAGGAAGCCAAAAATTCCCGGTCATCCATGACCATCCTAATGACGCCGATAGTGCCGTAACGGGGATAGATAAGGTCGCCCTTTTCGGGACGAATCTTCGCAGCAAGATTGAGGTAATCGACAGGTGCGATTTTCTTCGCACCAGCAAAGTCAATTTCATTTTTGCCATAAAAGTCGCGAGGCGAAATGTATGGCACACCCTCACTTACTTCGGAGGGCATCTTGTGATCGATGTCACCAATCTTCATTGCGATATCTGCCCACCGCACCCACTCCCACCCCACTGGCAATTCAAACGGCGCCTCGCCTTCCGCAATCGCCGCCAGCGGCTTGTCCTTTTTGATCTTGCCCCCGGCAATCAACCGGTCTTTCTCCACCCGAATCCGCTTCAGCAGCTCACTCGCCGGCTCGTCCCCTGCATCCTGCGCCACCAGCTT
>JAUXQA010000481.1 GCA_030683195.1 Rhodoferax sp.
CGAATGATGAATTCAGTCTAGTCTTGATGAGCCGAGCCCGGAGCGATAGGTGCGGCCGCGTTTGATTTTTCTCAATGACGGTGCCTGCCGGCGGCTTGTTTTAAGAGAAAAACACCGCTAGCCGGCGTTTTGTTTGGGTGACCTTGCTAAATTTAATAGCAAGCCACTTCGGTTGCTACGCCTGCGATGGGGCCCTGGGCGTGACTGAGGCCACTGCCTGCGCCTCAAACTCCGTCAGTGCTACCGGCCTGCCGAACAGGTAGCCCTGGTAGGTGTGGCAACCTTGGCTGGCCAGAAAGTCGCGTTGCGCCTGGGTCTCCACGCCTTCCGCAATGACCGCCAGCTTCAGGCTTGTGCCAAGTGCGACCACCATGCCGGCAATGGCTGCGTCGTTGGGGTTTTGCAGCATGTCGCGTACAAAGCCCTGGTCGATCTTGAGTTGGTCCAATGGCAGGCGCTTGAGGTACGAGAGCGATGAATACCCGGTGCCAAAGTCATCCAGCGAGAACCCGATGCCCTGGGCTTTGAGCAGGTTCATTTTGGCAATGATGCCCTCCACGTCCGAGACCAGCAGGCTCTCGGTCAGTTCCAGTTTGAGGCGGTGCGGGTTGGCGCCCGTGAGTGCAATAGTGGCCAGCACCTGCGTCACAAAATCAGGTTCGTGAAACTGGCGGGCGCTCACATTGACGGCCAGCGTGAGGTGCGCCAGACCGGGCTGCGTGGCCCAGAGGTTGAGTTGGTGGCAGGCGGTTTCAAGCACCCACTGGCCCAGCGGCAGGATGAGACCGGTTTCTTCTGCTAACGGAATGAATTCGGCCGGTGACACCAGGCCTCGCCCGGGGGCCATCCAGCGCACCAGCACTTCGGCGCCGTTGATCCAGCCGGTGTCGGTGACCTGGGCTTGGTAATGCAGCAAAAATTGCTTTTGCGCCAGACCCTCGCGCAAACCGTTTTCAAGGTGCGCGCGCGCCAGCACGGTTGCCTGCATTTGAGGGTCAAAAAAGCGCACGGTGTTGCCGCCGGCATCCTTGGCCTGCGACATGGCCAGGTCGGTACGCTTGAGCAGCTCGTCAATGCCGGGTTGCCCGTCGGAGAAAAGGCTCAGGCCGATGCTGGGGGTAATGTGGCAGCTGTACTCGCCCAGCACATAGGGCTCAGTGAACAGCTTGCGGATTTTCTCGCCCACCAGACGCGCCCGGGTGGCAGCCTCGGGCGTGTTTTTGCCCAGGTCTTCCAGCAACACCATGAACTCGTCAGCACCCAGGCGGGCCACGGTGTCACCCTCGCGCACACAGGTGTTGAGCCGTTGGGCTACTTGCTGCAGCAGCAGGTCGCCCGTTTCATGGCCCAGGGTTTCGTTCAGGGTCTTGAAGTGGTCCAGATCAATCAGCAGCAGGGCGCCTTCGCTCTGGTTGCGGGTGATGGCGGTTTGAGCCTGCGCCGTGCGGTCCATCATCAGCGCCCGGTTGGGCAGGCCGGTCAGGGGGTCGTAATAAGATAGGTTTTGAATTCTGGCTTCAGAGGTCTTGTGCGCGCTGATGTCGCTGAAGGTGGCCACATAGTGAGTAGCCACACCCGCCTCGTCTTTCACGGCGCAGATGACAAGCCACTCCGGGTACACCTCGCCACTCTTGCGCCGGTTCCACATCTCCCCCTGCCAGAATCCGTCCAGTGCAAGGGTGCGCCACATGGCCTCGTAAAAGGCAGGGGACTGGCGGCCCGAACTCAGTACGCGCGGCGTTTGGCCCACGACTTCTTCAGCGCTGTAACCAGTGATGCGGGTGAAGGCCGCGTTGACCTTCAGGATCACCTGCTCCGCGTTGGTGATGGTCTTGCCTTCCAGTGACTCAAACGCGGTGGCCGCAATGCGCTGCTGTTCCAGAGCCTGGCGGCTGTCCGTGATGTCGGAAATAAAACCGTGCCACAGGGTGGCGCCATCGGCTTCGCGCTCGGGCACAGCGTTGCCGCTGATCCAGCGCACGGCGTTGTCTTTGCCGCGCACCCTGAACTCTTGTTGCCAGGGCGTCTGGTCCCGGGCCGACTGGGCGATGGAGGCCAAGCCCCGCTCCAGGTCGTCAGGATGCACCGCCGCAAACGCTGCGCTGGCATCGTGCTCAACGTCCTCGGGGTTGATGCCGTAGATCCCCCGGATCGCCTCGCTGGCATAGGGGAAGCAGCTGCTGCCATCGGCACGCAGGCGAAACTGGTAAATCAGGCCTGGCACCCGGTCAGCGATTTTTTTGAGTTGCTGCTCCGAACTCTTGAGTGCGGCGTCGCGCTGCCCCAAAGTACTGAGCAGGGGCGACAGCTGGCGCCGCACGACACACCATACCAACGCGCTCACGCCCAGGGTCACCACTGTGGCCGCCTGCACGATCCGCTGCTGCACCAAAACAAGGGCGTCTGGATACTCACCCAGTGCGGCGTGAAAATTTTGTTGCAACAAATGGCTGGCGTAAAACACCAAACCCCAGACGCCTAGCAACACCAAACCCAGCACGGCAAGCGTGATTCTGAGCGGAATGGATGAGCGAATTTTCAGGGGAGGGGTCATGTCAACATAGGGCGGGACGGCATGAAGTTGAAGTAAATAACGCGATCAATTCTTGATCCAGGTTAAGTTATTTGCAACTTATTTAATGGCATCATAAGCGGGTTGAATTCTCATTTTGTTACAACCATGGCGCGCCGACGGGCGTAAGGAAAAAGCACCATGTCTTTATTACATCGCATGGGCCTGGCCCAAAAATTTCTTGTTTTGGGCATTCTCGCCCTCTTGATGGTGTTGGTGCCTACGGGCCTGTATTTCAACGATATCCAAACTGATATCAAGGCCGCCCAGCGTGAAGATGGTGCCGCCAGGGCGGTGATTGCACTCAACACAACCGTGCAGTTTGCCCAGACGCACCGGGGCTTGTCGGCTGGCGCCCTGAGCGGCAATACGACCCTGGCGGCACGCCGCCCCGCCATGCGCGACAAGTTGGTGCAAGCCATGGGCACGCTGGACGCCGAACTCAAAACCATGGGTGCTTCCGCACAGGTCACCACCCTGTGGGCCGATGTCCGACAGCGCTGGGCCAGCCTGGAGCCGGGCGTGGCGGGTGGGCAGCTCAAGACGCCTGAAAGCACCCAGCTCCATACCCAGTTGATCAATCAGCTTCTGGTGCTCAACGATGAGTTGCTGAGTGACTCTGGCATGTCACTCGATGCCGAGACCCACACCGCTTACCTGATCCGTGCGTCGCTGGTGAACCTACCTTCCCTGGCTGAAAACCTGGGCATCATGCGGGCCATGGGGTCTGGCTTCTTGACGCAAGCCAACCTGCCACCTGAAGGACGCAGCACCTTGCTGGCTTTGAATAAGCGGGCTTTGGAGTTGCAGGGCGAAATGGCCCGCAACCTGCGCAGAAGCCTTGACAGTAGCCCGGCCTTCAAAGCGGCCTTGGCCGGGGCTGCCATGAGCCGCAGCGCCAATGTGGATCAAGCATTGGCGCTGGCCAACAAAGCCCTGCTGAGTGCCACCGAAATCAACCACCCCGCCCCGGCTTATTTTGATGAATTTACCCGCACCATTGATGGCTTGTACGAGTTCAATGGCTTGGCCATGAATACGCTGACAGACGCGCTTGATAGCCGTGTGG
This sequence comes from Rhodoferax sp., assembly GCA_030683195.1. Lineage (GTDB taxonomy): Bacteria > Pseudomonadota > Gammaproteobacteria > Burkholderiales > Burkholderiaceae_C > Rhodoferax. The sequence continues at coordinate 3,642 of JAUXQA010000481.1, forward strand.
CGGCACTGGAGTTCAAGCGCATGGGCCTGCTGGTGTCCTTGCTGTTGGGCTTGGCGGCTTTCTTTGCCCTGGCGGTGGTGTTTGTGCGCAGCATCACCGGGCCGGTTGCCGAGGCCGTGTCGGTGGCAAAGTCAGTCGCTGATGGGGACCTGACCGTGCCGGTGCCGGTTCGCGGCGACAACGAACTGGGCCAGCTCATGCAGGCCATGCTGGGCATGCAAAAGCACTTGTCTCAGGTGGTCCGGCACGTGCGCCAGGGGTCCGAGGGCGTGGCTACGGCCAGCGCCGAGATTGCCATGGGGAACAACGACCTCTCCAGCCGCACAGAATCTCAGGCCAGCGCGCTGGAAGAAACCGCAGCCAGCATGGAGCAGCTCAGCGCTACAGTCAAGCAGAACGCCGATAGCGCCCGCCAGGCCAACCAGTTGGCCATGAATGCCAGCACAGTGGCCATACAGGGCGGTGAGGTGGTGGGCCAGGTGGTGGACACCATGAAAGGCATCAACGAATCCTCCCGCAAGATCTCGGACATCATCAGTGTCATTGATGGCATTGCTTTTCAGACCAACATCCTGGCGCTCAATGCTGCGGTTGAGGCGGCCCGGGCCGGTGAACAAGGCCGGGGCTTTGCCGTGGTGGCCAGCGAGGTGCGGTCTTTGGCGGGCCGCTCGGCCGAAGCGGCCAAGGAAATCAAGAGCCTCATCAACGCCAGTGTGGAGCGGGTGGAGCACGGCACCGCGCTGGTGGATCAGGCGGGAACAACCATGACCGAGGTGGTCAGCAGCATCCGCCGTGCTACCGACTTGATGGGCGAGATCAGTGCCGCCAGCAATGAGCAAAGTCTCGGCGTCTCCCAAGTGGGCGAAGCCGTGACGCAGATGGACCAGGTCACCCAGCAAAACGCCGCGCTGGTTGAAGAAATGGCCGCTGCAGCCGGCAGCTTGAAATCACAAGCACAAGAGCTGGTGCAGGTGGTGGCGATGTTCAAGCTGGGGGGTAGCGACTTGCCCCAGGCCGTGGTGCCCCGGCCGGTCGCAGTTAGGGCCCACCCGTCCAAGGCAGCACCTTACAAAGGCGCTGAGCGGCGGGAGTCGCCTCGGTCTGCTTCAGCCAGTGCTGCGAGGAACCATGAAAACGGTGTGAAACCACCCAACAAGCCGGCAGCGCAACCGGCCCCCGCTGCCAAGGCGGCGCCCAGAGCATCCACGCCCAAAGGCGGTGATGACGATTGGGAGACCTTTTAGGATTTTTGGGAGTTGCAACGGGAAAACCCGCCGACTCTTGCGAGTCAGGCGGGTTTTTTTATCCGGGCAGAGCCGGGCCGTGGGACTTAACGGTTGCTCGGGAAGCTGAACATCGTGCCTTCGCGCACGCCGGCCGATGGCCAGCGCTGCGTGATGGTCTTGCGCTTGGTGTAAAAGCGCACGGCGTCCGGGCCGTAGGCGCAGAGGTCACCAAACAGCGAGCGCTTCCAGCCGCCAAACGAATGGTAGGCCACAGGCACGGGCAGCGGTACATTCACACCCACCATGCCGACCAGAATGTTGTCGGTGAAGTAGCGGGCTGCTTCGCCATCACGCGTGAAGATGCAGGTGCCGTTGCCGTACTCATGGGCATCAATCATGTCCATCGCCTCTTGCAGGGTCTTGACGCGCACGACACCCAGCACCGGGCCAAAGATTTCTTCCTGGTAAGTCGTCATGCCGGGCTTGACGTTGTCAAACAGGCAAGGGCCGAGGAAATAGCCCTCTTCAAAGCCCGCCACCTGCAGGCCGCGACCGTCCACCACCAGCGTGGCGCCCTCGGCCACACCTTGGTCCACATAACCCTTGACCTTCTCAAAGTGCGCCTTGGTGACCAGCGGACCCATGTCCATGCCGGGCGCGGTGCCGGGGCCAACCTTCATCTTGGCAATCTCGGCCTTAAGGCCTTCAATCACGGCATCGGCGGTGGCATCGCCCACGGCGACGACCAGCGGAATCGCCATGCAGCGCTCTCCACAAGAGCCATAGGCCGCGCCCATCAGCGCGCTGACGGCGTTCGCAACGTCGGCATCCGGCATGACCACTGCATGGTTCTTGGCACCGCCCAGAGCCTGCACGCGTTTGCCGTTTTTGCACCCTTCTGCGTAAATGTATTCAGCAATCGGGGTGGAGCCAACAAAGCTGATGGCTTTGACGCGCGGGTCAGCCAGCAGGGTGTCTACAGCTTCCTTGTCGCCGTTCACCACATTGAGCACGCCCGGCGGCAAGCCGGCCTCCAGCGCCAGTTCAGCCACGCGCAGGGCGCTGCTGGGGTCGCGCTCAGACGGCTTGAGGATGAAGGTATTGCCGCAGGCCACGGCCATGGGCCACATCCACAGCGGCACCATAACGGGAAAGTTGAACGGGGTGATGCCGGCCGTGACGCCCAGTGCCTGAAATTCGCTCCAGGAGTCAACGGCGGTGCCGACGTTTTTGCTGTGCTCGCCTTTGAGCAACTCAGGGGCGTAGGAGGCGTATTCCACGTTCTCGATACCGCGTTGCAATTCGCCCAAGGCATCTGACAGCACCTTGCCGTGCTCGGCCGTGACC
>JAUXQA010000484.1 GCA_030683195.1 Rhodoferax sp.
TGCGCTGGCGCGATGCCTCGTGCATGCGAAGCAACCATTCACCCAAGTTGCGCTCAGCGGTCCTAACCTCGCCCGGCACAGACAACACAGGCGTTTCAGCAACCGTCTGCGCTGCTGCAGAAAAACCGAACACGGGGAGAACCAACGCCCCGAACCATAATGCACAGGCCCGGAACGGGTTGGACGCAATCCCCTTCAACGCCCACCCCCCTCAAAAGTGGCATTGCGTAAAAATCCGGTCGGAACCTGGAACGCGGTGGTGCCGCCAAACTGCCGATGAGACGCCAGATGCGCATCCAGCTCGGCGTCCCGGATCATGACGGGTGACCCCTCGCCCACCAAGGTAGAAGCCGTCTGCCCTGGTTGCACGGCCTCTGACGGCACTTGGGCCAGTTGCGGTGCAACGGTTTGCGCGTCCCAGATGCCGGACGCCAGAAAACCCACAGCGACCACAGCCAGCACCGACGCAAAACCCGCCAGGCGCTTCCAGCGGTAAGCGGCGTCGTTGGCGGCGTCTTTTATCAGACTAAATTGGCCTCTAGCCGGCATATCCATTGCCTCTAAAGCTATCAATTTCACATCATCTGTTTGCCGTGAATGCAAGGGCTCGTGCTGTAACTTGAGCTTGAAACGCGCCATGAAAGCCGCATCCCGGCCACTGTCCACTGAGTCGCCGGTGCGCAAGACCTCGCCCACCGCGTGATAAGCCTGCCAAGTCAATTGGCCCTCGGTGTCCCGGGCTGCCCAGTCAACTGCCTGCGCAAACTCCGCGCCTTGCAGTTGGCCGTCGACTAACGCCGACACAAGTTCACGGTTTTTTAAAGCTTCCTGCATCATCACATCCAGTTTTAGAGGGCTACCAGCGCTTGCTGGTTTGTCGTTCCAGCATCGGTTTCACTTTGGCAGAGATCGCCTCTCGCGCACGAAAAATGCGGGATCGCACGGTTCCAATCGGGCAATCCATGGCCTCGGCAATGTCCTCGTAACTCATTCCATCCATTTCACGCAAAGTCAAGGCCAACCGGAGATCCTCGGGTAACGCATCCAGAGCCGCATTCACGGCCAGGCCTACTTCTTTGGCCGCCAGCACCGATTCCGGTGTTTCATCGTTGATTGGTTCGCGGTCAGGGCGAAAAGTTTCATCGCCGTCATCATCTGTTTTCAACGTGTGGTCTGAAACAGTAGGATTTCTTTTGAGATCAAGCAGGAATTTTTTGGCCGTGTTCACGGCAATGCGATAAAGCCAGGTGTAAAACTGGGCATCTCCACGGAACTGGTGCAGGGCCCGATAGGCACGAATAAAGGTCTCCTGCGCAATATCTTCCACCAGATCCACATCACGCACCATGCGACCAATCAGCCGCTGAACCCGCCGCTGGTACTTGACAACCAACAAGGTGAAAGCCTCCTGATCCCCTGCGACAGATCGCTCAACCAGCAACAAATCGCTGTTGTCGGGGGCTGCGGGCTGCACCTGCACCTGCACCGCTTGGGGCTTGGGGTCCTCGTTCACGCCCTGGCCTGACTGCGGAATTGGTCGCCACCTGAATCCTGGTGGTGACCCGCGCCGCTGGGAGCAAACGCGGCCCGGCGCAGCGCGTCCCAGTGCGAGGCATCTGCGCGGCGCTCTGGCCAGAGCCACCTCGGAGCCCCCCGGTCAGGGCGCACACTCACGACCATCCAGGACTGGAAATCGAGGTGAACAACCAAGTTCCCAACCTGCGTCGTCCCGGAAGTGGTCCACTCCCAAACGTAGCCACTCCAACGCAAGATCCCGCGCGGAGAGCGCCGCCATGCGTCACTTGAGCACAGCACTGCAACCAGCAGAACGGCCGCGAAGAACCACTGACGCCAGCCCGTTGCAACCGGTGTGGTCAGCCACAACAGCAGGGTAAGACCACCCAGCACACCCACGGCTACAACCATCACGCCGTGAAAAAACGAACGCCCCACCGGGTAAGTCACCGCTGGGGCGTTGTGCATGTTGGGGCTGCGCGGTAGCTGCGGCTCAATTCAGTGCAGCCGGGCGCTCAGGGCGCGCGCTTGAACACCAGCGAGCCATTCGTGCCGCCAAAGCCAAAATTATTCTTCAGGGCCACGTCAATCTTCATGTCCCGCGCGGTGTTGGCACAGTAGTCCAGGTCGCACTCAGGGTCCTGATTGAAAAGGTTGATCGTGGGTGGGCTCTTTTGATGGTGCAAGGCCAGCACGGTGAACACAGACTCAATACCGCCGGCACCGCCCAGCAGGTGGCCGGTCATGGACTTGGTGGAGTTCACCACAGTCCTTTTGGCGTGATCACCCAAGGCGGCCTTGATGGCGTTGGTCTCGTTGAGGTCGCCCAGGGGTGTCGATGTACCGTGGGCATTCAGGTAGTCCACCTCATCGGCATTCACACCCGCGTTCTGCATGGCAGAAATCATGGCGCGACGTGGGCCGTCCATATTGGGTGCCGTCATGTGGCCGGCATCAGCGCTCATACCAAAACCAGCCAGTTCAGCGTAGATTTTGGCGCCGCGGGCTTTGGCGTGTTCGTACTCTTCAAGCACCATCACGCCCGCCCCCTCGCCCAGGACAAAACCGTCACGGTCCTTGTCCCAAGGGCGCGAAGCTGTCTGGGGATCGTCATTGCGGGTACTCAAGGCACGCATCGCCGCAAAACCGCCCACGCCCAAGGGCGACACGGTCGCCTCGGTACCACCCGCGATCATGACATCGGCATCGCCGTACTCAATCATCCGGCCGGCTTGACCAATGCAATGCAGCCCGGTGGTGCAAGCTGTCACGATGGACAAATTGGGGCCTTTGAAACCAAAACGAATCGACACGTGACCTGCCACCATATTCACAATAGTGGAGGGTACGAAAAAGGGGGAAATGCGGCGGGCTCCGCGCTGCACATACTCAGCGTGCACGCTCTCAATCATGGGTAGGCCGCCAATGCCTGATCCCAGCACCACGCCAATGCGGGTGGCCAGTTCGTCCCCGAGGGCGTCCCCGGTCGGCAAACCAGCGTCAGCCACGGCCTGACTGGCTGCGGCAATGCCGAAATGAATGAAGGTATCCATCGCTCGCGCCTCTTTGGCGCTCATGTAGGACTCCAGGTCAAAATTCCTGACCTCGCCCGCAATCTTGCAGGAAAAGCTGGATGTGTCAAATTTGGTGATCAGGTCAATGCCGGACTTGCCGGCCAGCAGGTTAGCCCAGGCATCCGGGACCGTGTTGCCCACGGGACTGATACAACCCAAACCTGTTACAACAACGCGACGACGGGACATAAGAATTTGCAATCAGTAGTTGATCTAAAGAAAGCCGCCTGGAGCGGCACGAAGCCAGGCTGTGGATAGGCCCTGATGATCAGGGCACTCCGTTGCGGTCAGCCGCCCTCGGGGCCATGGCGCATGACTGCACCATGCAAAATAAACTTAAGCTTTTTTGTGCGTGCTGGCGTAGTCAATCGCGTTTTGCACGGTGGTGATTTTCTCTGCGTCTTCGTCTGGAATCTCGATTCCGAACTCATCCTCCAAAGCCATCACCAACTCCACGGTGTCAAGGGAGTCAGCACCCAGATCGGCCACAAAGGCTTTTTCGTTGGTTACTTGTGACTCTTCTACACCGAGTTGCTCGGCAATGATTTTTTTAACGCGTACTTCGATATCACTCATGGATTCCCTCAGAGGGTTGTAAATAGTTCGGCGATTTTAGCCGTGCGTCGGGAAGTTCCCGGATTCCAGCTGCCGAGCGGATAAATCGGCTTGATTCAAGGGGTCAGGCCATGAACATGCCGCCGTTCACGTGCAGTTCCTGCCCCGTGACATAGGCGGCCTGAGGCGAGGCAAGATAGACCACAGCATGGGCGATGTCCGACGGCTGTCCGAGCTGACCCAGCGGAATTTGACTCAATAACGCCTTGTGTTGCTCCGCAGGAAGATGGGCCGTCATGTCGGTTTCAATAAATCCAGGGGCAACACAATTGACCGTGATATTGCGGGAACCGAGTTCACGCGCGAGCGCACGGGTCATACCAGCCACGCCGGCCTTGGCGGCCGCATAGTTGGCTTGGCCAGGATTGCCGCTCGATCCCACCACCGAGGTAATGTTGATGATGCGGCCATAGCGCTGCTTCATCATGGTGCGCATGACCGCCCGGCTCATGCGAAATACGGCCTTGAGGTTGGTATCGAGCACGGCATCCCACTCGTCGTCTTTCATGCGCATGGCGAGGTTGTCACGCGTAATACCTGCGTTATTCACCAGCACCTGCAAACCGCCGTGCTCCTTGACGATGGCGTCAATGGCCGCCTCCACACCCGGCACATCATTGACATTCAATGCCACGCCACTGCAACCCGCGAAAGCGGCCAAAGCCTGCCCAATTTTTGCAGCGCCCTCACCAGTGGTGGCGGTCCCGATCACCTTGAGCCCACGCTCTGCCAACGCCAGCGCAATGGCCGCGCCAATGCCGCGCGATGCACCCGTGACCAGGGCTACCTGGCCCTCAAAAACTGGATCACGCATGGTCAATCTCCAAAAGTTGTTGTTTTACTTCAATCAAGCTGGATGGATCAAACAACGCCAGGCCGGTCAGCGCCGGATCAATCCGCTTAACCATGCCGGCCAATACTTTGCCGGGACCACATTCAACAATAGGGGTGATTGAGCGAGCCTTGATGGCTTGAACGCACTCAACCCAGCGCACCGGCCCGAAAGCCTGGCGGTACAACGCGTCGCGGATGAGGTCCACGTCGAACTCCACGGCCACGTCAATGTTGTTGATCACGGGGATTTGAGGGGGCAAAAACACGACCGACTGCAGTTTCTCCTGAAGTCTTAGCGCTGCGGGCTTCATCAAGCTTGAATGAAAAGGCGCTGATACCGGCAAAGGCAGCGCACGCTTGGCGCCATTGGCCTTGAGCAGCTCACAGGCCCGCGCCACGGCAGCCTTGCTGCCGGCGATCACCGTCTGCGATGGATCATTGAAGTTGACTGCTTCCACAATTTCGATGGAATCATCGCCAAACTCCTGCGTCGCGTCCAGGCAGCCCTCGATGACTTTGGCGGCCTCCATGCCGAGAATGGCGGCCATGG
>JAUXQA010000490.1 GCA_030683195.1 Rhodoferax sp.
CGTAGCCCGAAAAAGGTGTGTGTTTGCCCTGGCTGCGCAGAGCCTCGGGCGTCACTGTCCAGGCCGCACTGGCGTCAAACACGCACACATCTGCCAGACCGCCCACCGCCAACCGGCCAACACGGCCGTGGCGCTTGCCTAGAGACGCACCTAGCACATCGGCTGGGCCATGGGTGACCACGGCCAGCGCCCGCTTCAGGTCCACGCCACTGTCCCGACTCCATTTAACGGCCAAGCTCAAAAGCAGCTCAACCCCTGTGGCGCCGGGTTCGCTTTCAGCAAACGGCAGCGCCTTGGCGTCTTCATCCACCGGAGTGTGGTCCGAAACAAGCGCATCAATGGTGCCGTCCATCAGCCCGGCGCGCAACGCATCGCGGTCACGCTGCTGGCGCAGGGGCGGGTTCAGGCGGGCCCGGCTGTCAAAGTAACCAATGTCGGCATCCGTCAGGTGAAGGGAGTTGATGCTGATGTCACAGGTCACATTCAAACCCTCGAGCTTGGCCTGGCGCACCAGCGCCACGCCCGCCGCACTGCTGAGCCGGCACAAGTGCACCCGGGCACCGGTGGTGCGCATCAGCTCAAAAATGGTGTGCAGGGCAATCGTCTCGGCGATCACTGGCACGCCCCCCAGGCCCAGGCGCGTAGCCAAGGCACCACTGGCCGCCACACCGCGACCCAAAAAATACTCTTGCGGGCGCAGCCACACCGCGTAGCCAAAGGTGCTGGCGTACTGAAACGCCCGCTGCATTACCTGGGTGTTGGTCAAGGGCACCTCGGCCTGGCTGAAGGCGACACAGCCGGCCTCGGTCAACTCCAGCATCTCGGTCAGGGCCTCGCCCTTGAGGTTGCGGGTCAGGGCCCCCAGCGGGTAAACATGACACTGGTTGAGCTTCTCGGCCCGAAAACGCAACATCTCGACCAAACCGGGCTCATCGAGCACGGGGTCGGTGTCAGGCGGGCAGACCAGGCTGGTCACGCCCCCGGCCACGGCTGCGGCCATTTCGGACTCCAGCATGCTGGCGTGCTCCAGGCCAGGCTCGCGCAGACGCACGGCGAGGTCCAGCAAACCCGGAATGACCAGGCAGCCCGTAGCGTCAATGGTTTGGGTCGGCTGAAAACCGGCCGGAATGTGGCCGATGGCGAGAACCGTGCCATTGGCCAGGGCCACGTCTGCAAGGGCATCCAAGCCGCTGGCGGGGTCGATCACCCGGCCACCTTTGATCAAAAGCTTTGTTTGCGTTGTCATATCAGGCCTCATTTCCCGCCACGATGCTCATCACGGCCATGCGCACCGCAATACCAAAGGTCACCTGGGGCAGGATCACGCTTTGTTTGCCGTCCACAACGGCGGAATCAATCTCCACACCCCGGTTGATCGGGCCGGGGTGCATCACGATGCAGTCCGGCTTCGCCAGCAGCAGCTTTTCAGGTGTCAGGCCATAGCTCTTGAAAAATTCGTGGCTGGACGGCAGCAGCGCGCCGTTCATGCGCTCATTTTGCAGGCGCAACATGATGATCACGTCACAACCTTTGATGCCCTCCTCCAGGGTGTGGCACACGCGCACGCCCATCTGGGCCATGTCGGAGGGCACCAGCGTCTTGGGGCCGACCACACGCACCTCGGCACAACCCAACGTGGTGAGCGCGTGGATGTCGGAGCGGGCCACCCGGGAGTGCAGCACATCGCCCACGATGGCCACCGTGAGATTGGTGAAATCTTTCTTGAAATGCCGGATGGTGTACATATCCAACAAACCCTGGGTCGGGTGAGCGTGGCGGCCGTCGCCGGCGTTGATGACGTGCACATGGGGCGCCACATGTTGGGCAATCAGGTACGGGGCGCCCGATTCTCCATGGCGCACCACAAATACATCGGCGGCCATGGCGCTGAGGTTGGCGATGGTGTCGAGCAGCGACTCGCCCTTGGAGGCCGACGATTTGGCAATATCCAGGTTGATGACGTCCGCGCTCAAGCGCTTGGCGGCAATCTCAAAGGTGGTGCGGGTGCGGGTGGAGTTCTCAAAGAACAGGTTAAACACGCTTTTGCCGCGCAAGAGCGGCACCTTCTTGACCTCGCGGTCGCTCACACTCACAAAATTCGCCGCCGTGTCGAGCACTTGGGTGAGGATACTTTTGGGCAGGCCCTCGATCGAGAGCAAATGAACCAGCTCGCCATGTTGGTTGAGTTGGGGGTTGCGCCGGTACAGCATGGCTTAACGGTCCTTCACATTGAAACTGAACGCCCCGGAGGCGCTGCGTGCCAAGGCCAGCGACTGCTGTGCCGGCAGCGCCACACGGGCCGCGCACACATCGGCCTGAACGGGTAGCTCGCGCCCGCCCCGGTCCACCAACACGGCCAACTTGACACTCGCCGGGCGGCCAAAGTCAAACAGCTCGTTGATGACCGCGCGGATGGTGCGCCCGGTGTAAAGCACATCGTCGAGCAAGAGGATGTGGGCATCATTGACGTCAAAGACAATCTGGGTTTGCGCGCCCGAGGTCATACCCCGACGGGCGTAGTCGTCCCGGTGCAGCGCAGACGAAATCACGCCATAGGGCTCGGCCAGACCCAGGTCGCGTTGCAGGCGCTCCGCCAGCCAGGCGCCGCCCGAGGTCACGCCGATCAAATGCATACCGGGGCGAAACAGGGCGCGCACGCCGGACAGCAGCTCCAGGTACAACGCCTCGGCATCGAGCGTGAGTGTGCTCATGGAATGCTCCTAAAAAATTGTTCCAGAATGATGCAGGCCGCCGCTGCGTCAGCGTCTTTTGCCCCGCTGGCCAGCGCCTCGGTGGTGGTGTAGCGCTCATCGACCTCAAACACCGGCAGCTTGAAACGACCATGCAACTGGCGCGCAAATTTCTTGGCCCGCGCGGTGTTCTCATGGGCGGCCCCGTCCGGGTGGTAGGGCACGCCCACCACCAGCGCATCGGGCTGCCAGTCGCTCAAGTGCTTGGCTATCTTCACGAAGCGGGCGTCGCCCTCGGCAGCGATCGTGCCTTGGGGCTGGGCGGTGCGCATCAGGCGGTTGCCCACAGCAAAGCCAGTGCGCTTGACGCCAAAGTCCAGGGCCAGAAAGGTTTGAAGGTGGGGCGGCACCGCGGGTGGGCTGCGGTCGGCGGTTGGCGCCGAGTCAATAAGTTCAGTCATGCGTGGCCTGCATCGGGCGAGAGCATCCACAACTCCAGACCCAGCAGCATGAGGGCCTTGTCATAGCGCTGCGACACCGGTGTATCAAAAATAACGCTGCTGCTGGCCGCGACTGTCAGCCAGCTGTTTTCGCCCAACTCCGACTCCAGCTGACCCTCGCCCCAAGAGGCGTAGCCCAAGGAGACCAGCACTTTGCGCGGTCCGGCGCCGGTGGACAGCGCCTCCAGCACGTCGCGCGAGGTCGTCATTTCCAGTCCACCAGGAATCACCATGGTGGAGGCATAGACCGGGTCAGAGGGCTTGTCCTTGTCCGAAAAAGTCGCTTCATGCAGCACAAAACCACGCTCGGTCTGAACCGGGCCACCCAAAAACACCGGGTCGCCCAAGAGATCGCTGCGCAGCAGGGGTAGCTCGACCTTTTCAAACAGGCGCTTCATGTCGATGTCGCAAGGCTTGTTGATCACCAGCCCCAGCGCGCCGCGCTCACTGTGCTCACACACATAGACCACGCTGCGCGAGAACATGGCGTCTTGCAGCCCGGGCATGGCGATCAGGAAATGATTCGTCAGATTGGTGAGTGCAAAATCGGCGGGCATAAATGAATTTTAACGGTGATCATGGACAAGCAATTTGAAACAGGTTTGATGTGGTTTCGGCGCGATTTGCGGGCCACGGACAACGCCGCGCTGTGCACGGCCCTGCAAGCCTGCCGCCAGGTGCACTGCGTTTTTGTCTTTGACCGGGACATTCTGGACGCCCTGCCCCGCGCTGACCGGCGGGTGGAGTTCATCCGGGAGTCGCTGGTGGAGCTGGATACACGCCTGCGTGAACTGAGCGGCAAGCCGGGCACGGGCCTGATTGTGCGTTTTGGCAAGGGCAGCGATGAAATTTTGGCGCTGGCCCAGACGCTGAAAGCGCAAGCGGTATTTTCCGCGCACGACTACGAGCCCCAAGCCATCGAGCGTGACGCCCGGGTGCGGGATGCATTGGAGGCCCAGGGCATGACCTTGCACACCTGCAAGGACCATGTGGTGTTTGAGGGCCGGGAGATTCTGACCAAAACGGGCACACCCTACGGTGTATTCACCCCTTACAAGAACAACTGGCTGGCCAGCGTCACGCCCCAGCATCTGCGCACCCATGACGCCAGCGCCTTGGCCTCCCGCCTGGCCCCCCGACCTGCTGAACTGCAGCACGCCGTGCCGTCGCTGACCGCCCTGGGCTTCGAGAAGACCAACCTGAGCGAACTGAAGATTCCCACCGGGGAATCCGGCGGGCTTGCGCTGTTTGAAGACTTCTTTGAGCGCATGGACCAATACGACGAAACCCGGGATTTCCCGGCCGTCAAGGGCCCGAGTTATTTGAGCGTGCATTTGCGCTTTGGCACGGTGTCCATCCGGCAACTGGCGGCCACCGCGCTGCAGCGGCAGATCCAGGGCAGCCGGGGGGCGGCGGTCTGGCTGGGAGAATTGATCTGGCGTGACTTCTATTTTCAGATTCTGGCCAATTTCCCACGCGTGGCCCAAGGCGCTTTCAAAGCGGAGTACAACGCCATTGCCTGGGAGAGTGGCCCCCGTGCGCAAGCCCTGTTCAGCGCCTGGTGCGAGGGCCGTACCGGCTACCCGCTGGTGGATGCGGCCATGGCCCAGATCAATCAGACCGGCTACATGCACAACCGCCTGCGCATGGTGGTGGGCAGCTTTTTGGTGAAAGACTTAGGCATTGACTGGCGCTGGGGCGAACGCTACTTTGCCCAGCACCTCAATGACTTTGACCTCTCGGCCAACAACGGCGGCTGGCAGTGGGTGAGCTCCAGCGGGTGCGATGCCCAGCCGTATTTCCGCATCTTCAATCCGGTCAGCCAAAGCGAGAAGTTTGACGCGCAAGGCAAGTTCATCCGCCGCTACTTGCCGCAACTGGCGCAGTTGCCCAACAAGGTGTTGCACGCGCCGTGGACGGCCAAACCGCTGGAGTTGACAATGGCGGGGGTGATCCTGGGTCAGAACTACCCCCGCCCCATCGTGGCGCACGATGAAGCGCGAGCGCTCACGCTGCAGCGCTACGCCGTGGTCAAGAAACCGGTTTGAATCAGAGGGGCCCTATTGCTATCAATATAGTTAAACAGGGCCAATAAATCCGCCGGCTAGAAGCCATTTCAGGCCTGAACTGGCACCAAACTGTATTGCCGCACCAACCCGACGAGTTCATCCTCTGAATACGGCTTGCCCAGGTAGTGGTCAACCCCCAGCGCACGGGCGTGCTCACGGTGCTTCTCCGCGATGCGGGACGTGATCATGATGATGGGCAGATCGCGCAGCTTGGCATCGGCACGGATGTTGCGCGCCAGATCGAATCCGTCCATGCGCGGCATCTCGATGTCGGACAACACCAGCATGGGTTTTTCTTCCTGCAATCGTTCCAGGGCCTGCAAACCGTCGGCGGCCAGGGATACCCGGAACCCTTCACGCTTGAGCAGGCGCTGGGTCACGCGCCGCACCGTAATCGAATCGTCCACCACCAGCACCAAAGGGGACTGGCTGCCGGGGGCCACGAGGAGGGTCTCAGGCACTGTGGGCTCGCCATCGGCCGAGGGAGGTGCTGGCTTGAGCAAGCGTGCCTGCTCACCGTACACCGAAGCCAGCGCGACCGGGTTGTAGATCAGGATGACAGCACCCGAGGCCAGCACTGACATGCCGGTCAGGCCCGGCAAGCGGGACAGTTGAGGCCCAAGATTCTTGACCACCACCTCCTGATTGCCCAGCACCTCGTCCACGTGCGCGGCAAGTCGCTGCCCCGCGCTGCGAAACACAGCCACAGCCAGCGTCTTGGTCCGAACCTCACCGCTGGCCGCAGAGGCTTGCAGCAAGGCGCCTGCCCAGTAGAACGGCACTTTTTCGCCGCTGAACTCAAACTCATCGTCCTGGTAAGCCCGCTCCAGCTCGGCCACAGGCACCCGGCGCACCATCTCAATCAGGTTGGCCGGCACGCCAAACACCAGGTCACCAATGCGCAACATCACCACCTGCGTCACGGCCGTGGTCAGAGGCAACACCAGCTTGAATTGCGTGCCCACGCCGCGTTCGGTCGCGGTCTCGATGCGTCCGCCCAAGGCGTTGACCTCGGAGCGCACCACGTCCATGCCAATGCCCCGTCCGGCCAACTCCGTGACCTGAGATGCGGTGGAAAAACCCGCATCAAAGATCAGTGCGGCCAGTTCGGCATCGGTGGGGGCATCTGAGGCGGAGAACTGCCCATCCGCCATGGCCTTGTCGCGGATTCGGTCCAGGTCCAGGCCGGCGCCATCGTCCGAAAACTCCACCGTCACGTCGTTGCTCTGCTGTTGCAACTGAATTTTGATCGTGCCTGAGGCCGGTTTACCGGCCGCCACGCGCGCTGCAGGCTCCTCGATTCCGTGGGCGACGGCATTGCGCAACAGGTGTTCAAAGGCGGGCGCCATACGGTCCAGCACGCCACGGTCCATATCCAGCGAGCCGCCCACAATGTCCAGCTTGACGGACTTGCCGGCGTCCTTGGCCGCTTGGCGCACCACGCCGTACAAGCGCTCTGAGATGCCATCAAATTCAACCATCCGGGTGCGCAACAGATCTCGCTGCAGTTCCCGGGCCTGGCGGCCCTGGGCGATCAGGTCATCCTCGGTACCCTCCACCGTGCGCTGCAAATTGCGCTGGACCGTGGCCACGTCGTGCACGGACTCAGCCATCATGCGGGTGAGTTCCTGCACGCGGGTGAATCGGTCAAACTCCAGTGGATCAAAGCCTTGGGCCGAGTCTTTGGCCTGCGCGAGACGCGACTGCATTTGCGACTCGGATTGCAACTCAATGTCCCGCAACTGGTTGCGCAGCCGATCCAGATTGCCGGTCAATTCATTCAAAGACCCGCGCAATTGGCCAACACGCGCCTCCAGGCGAGATCGTGTGATCATGACTTCGCCGGACTGGTTCACCATGCGGTCCAGCAACTGCGAGCGCACCCGCACGCTTTGGTTGGAAAGTTGGCGCGCCGGCGCAAGAGGTGCAAAAGCCTCGGCATTGACCTTGATGGTCGCCAGCGGTTGAGGCAAGCCTGCATCGTCTCCAGACGCCTCAGCCACGGCGGCCTCATCAGCGACTGCGGGTGCGGCTTCCGGCAGACTCAACAGCTGCTCTGGCAGGGCGCGAAGGGCATCAAAATTGGCCTGGATCGCGTCAAAACGAGCCAACAAAGGCTCCAGTTGGGACGCCTGCAAAGACTCGCTGCCCAGGTACTCGATGGCAGATTCCATGCGGTGGGTCATCTCGCCCAGTTGCATGGCGCCCGCTAGCCGCGCACTGCCTTTCAGGGTGTGCACAACGCGCAGCACTTCTCGGCGGGCGGCCGTATTGTCAGGGTCTGCAGACCATTGCCTCAGGGCCGTGGCGAGCTTGGGCAGCAGTTCCAGCGCCTCCTCTTCAAAAATCGGGAAAAGATCCACGTCCAGCAAATCGACGGCATCGATGTCGTCGTCGCGGTCATCAATCATCAGCTGCGACGCCGCTGCATTGAAGGTGTTGGCCACAGGCACAGCCACTTCAGCCGTCGGCTCGGGCTCTGACTCGGGTTCAATGCCAAGCTCTACCTCAACTTGAGGGACGGAGCCATCCGCTTCAGGTACAAAATCGGACAGTTCGAGATCGAGAACAGGTTCGGCTGCGGCCTCCACTTCCAACTCGGTCTCAGGCGCCTGGGCCGCATCGTTGGCGGCATCTGCTTCAACATCCCAGTCGTCAAGCGGACCGTACTCCAACTCGAAGTTGTCTTTAAGATCATCCAGCACCGAGGGAAACTCGGTATCCAGAATTTCCTTGAGCGCCGCAAGAAGTGCGGGGTCAGGTTTTTTCAGGAATCCAGCGGCAAATTGGTGCAACAAGCGGCGTATGTCCTCGGCCGACTCGATAAAGACCTGCGCGTGCTCGGGAATGCCCTGGGCATGCAGCTGCACATGGCGCAAGGCCTGCTCCAGAGCACGTGCGATCTCGGACAGCGCAAAAAAACCGACGGTGGCCGAACTGCCCGACAGCGAGTGCGCCAGGCCCACGGTACTCCCGCTCAGGGGACGGTCAAGCTCAAAGGACCACTCGGTCAGCTCCGTCAATAGACGTCGGGACCATTCGTCAGCCTCGTTCAGATACACGTTGTACAGCGGCAGGCCGATTCGAAGGTCGCCGATCACCTTGATCTGGTCCTCATCTTCGTCGTACAGGCCCATGAGGTCCGAGGACTCAGCCTCTCGCTCCATCTCTTGGGCTGCCTCTGCCCCTGCTTCTGTCTCTCCCTCAATCTCTTCTGCTTGTTCTGCCGCCATCGCCACAATTTCTTCGGCTTCTTCGGCTTCTTCGATTTCGTCAGCTTCTGCCTCTATCGCTTCTTCCTCGACCTGTTCGAGCGGCAATGCTTCGGGCTCGGCGGCCCCCTCGGCTGGCGCCAGATCGCTCAACAAAGCGCCTGACTCCGTGATGGTCAACTCTTCTTCATCCGGCACAGCTTCCGCCGCGGCAGGCTCTGGCACGGGAACTGGCGCAAACATGTCGCCAAAATCAAAGTCATCAAGGTCCAGTGTCACAGGCTCTTGCGCTGCAGGCGTCTCTGGCTCGGGCACCTCTTCAGCCTCAGGCAGATTCGCAAGCACGGGTAACTCATCGGCCACAGGCACGTCACCAGGCAACGGCAACGCCAGCAATTCGCCGTCAACACGCAGTCCATCCGCCGCCTTGCGAAATACCTCGCCATTCCAATGACCGTCAGTACCCGCAGCAATATCCTCGACCCACCGGCCAAAACCTTGCATGGCACGGTCTGACAAAGACAGCAATTCCGGGCTGGCGGGCTTTTGCTCAGCCAGCCAGTTGTTGAGCAACTGCTCCAGGGACCAGGCGGCTTCGCCGAAGTCAGTGAGCCCGACCATGCGTGCGCTGCCTTTGAGCGTATGAAAGGCACGGCGAAGCGTGGCTTGCTGGCTCAGGTCCGATGGATCAACGGCCAGGCTGCGAATCGCGTCTTGGCCAGTCTGTACGACTTCTCGGGCTTCTTCCAGGAAAATATCCCGGATATCGAAGTCATCATCGTCCAGTGGTTCGGTTGCAGCCACAGGCGCCAGTTCGGCGGTCACAGGCTCGGGAGGCGCAGTAGCAGCCAGTGGTACTTCTTCGACGGGCACCATGAGCGCCTCGGGCAGGGAAGCCTCGGACACTGGCTGCGGCTCTTCGCTGACCAAAGGCGACTCGACGCCCTCAAGCAGGTGCACCTCCACTGCATCCGACTGCAAGTCAAAGTCAATGCCTGCCAGAGACTCAGGCGCTGCCGCCGGCTCCACCGCTGACGGCTTCTCGCGTCCCATCAAGGGTTTGAACTCCCCCGCTTCCTCGTCATAAGCAAACAGCTTCTTGGCCATCGCACGCTGATAACTCAGCATGTCGATGAGAAACCCCAATGCGCCCAAGCTATTGCCCAGCTTCTCAAAAATACCGGTGCGCGCTGTCTCAACATCAATCTCGTCTACCAGGAATCGCTCCACGTTGTCGCGCATGCGCAGCGAAGCAATGGCTGCCTGGTCCAGACCCAGAACCGAAAACACACCCCGCATCTGAGCGAGTTGGCTGGGCACTTCATGCAGGGGCTTTTTGTCCAGCGGGTTACGGAAAAACGCATCCAGTGATTTTTCAACCTCACCCAAGCTGGTGCGCAACTCGTCCACCACACTACCCATGATCTGGCGATCGCTGACCCTGCGGTATAGCTCCTCCATCCAGCTCTCAAGCGGCTCAGGCTTCCCGCCCGCGTTCACATGCTCCAGTCGTCTGGCCAGGTTGGCACCACGCTCGGCCATGTGCGAATCGGTCGGATCCAGGTCTTCGTAAGCGGCTTCAAGGTACAGCACTGCCGTCGCCACCTCCATCGCCAGCGGGGCGCTCGGCGCCTCGCCTGAGCGAGCGGTCAGCTCAATGGAATGTGTCAGGGCGTTCACCAAGTCGGAACTCTCGGGATGCAGCTTCAGCACCGAATCTGTCACGAGGCTGAACTGATCTACAGCCACCTTCAGGCGATTGGTATCGCCCCCTGCCAACGCGGACCAGGTCTCGGTGGCAGAGGCCAGACGCTTGCGAGCCTGTACCAACAAGGCCGGATCAAACCGCCCGAACTGGGGTTTGTCGTAATTGAATGACTTGGTCTGCGTCAAGCCGTACGCGGCCCGCACGGCAGCCAGAACCGGCGCGTCGGCATCCGACTCAGGGACGGCTTGAGCAATGAAAAACAGCAGGTCCTGCACCAAACGTTCGGAAATGGCAGATTCGCCCCGGGCCAAAATCCGGTACTGCAGCAGGACACGCGATGCCATGCGCTTGCCGTACACATCGGCAGGACACAAGCCCTTGGCCACCGCCTCAAAGTAGGCTGCGCAAATTTTCCAGAAAACGCGCTGCTCAAGCGGCTCCTGCGCTGCCGCAAATCCCAGACTGATCGCCATCAACGCTTTGGCTGCCACCGGGTCACCGGACTTGACCACCTGCAAAACATAGCGATCGATCCGGGCACGAACCGATGAGTCATAGGCCATGGGGGCGACGGACGTGGGCAGGGCCACATCAATCCAGCGCATGTCCATGGACCACAGGTCGGCCGGGTGAATCCGGTCTTCTCCCACCAACTCCAGCACGTCGCGGTATTGAGGGAACAGCGCCACCGAAGACGCATTTTTCCCCTTAAGCACACCTTCGAGGTATTCAATCAGGGCGAAGCTGGCCTTCTCCACCTTGTTGGCAGCGTCATCACTGCAGAGCTCGGGCCGTTGCACAAACCGCTGGGCGAGTGCTTCCATGGCACGCAACACCTTGGCAGGGGCGGGCTGGCCCACCATTTCAAGGGCGCCAACCGCCTGGTGGAGCTGCTGGCGGGCAATGCGCAGCTGGCTGGCATCCAGTGCCGCCAAGTCCGACCCACGCGCCAGCTCGGCATCACGCACAAATCGCTGCAAGGCGCGGGTCGCCCCATCCAGCGATTTGCGCAACTCGTCCAGAACCCAGGCCAACGGCCCCAGGTCGCCGGTCGCCATTTCATGGGTGCCAGTCAGGGCAGCGTTTGCTTGCATGGATTCGTGCACTCCTGGGGAAAACGGGATCAACTGGTTAAGGATCAGGCGATCTTGAACCGAGCAACAGACTGGCGCAGCTCTTCAGCCATTTTCGAGAGCTCCCGAACTTGAGCTGCAGTTGAGCGCGTACCCTCACCGGTCTGCTCCGTCACGGCGAAGATGTGCTGGATGTTTTCGGCCACCACATTGGCCAGATCGGCCTCACGGGACGTAGAACTGGAAATTTGCTCAATCAGTTCGGCCAGTCGACGCGACACCTGATCAATCTCGGTCAGGGCAGTACCGGCGTTGTCTGACAGCTTGGCCCCTTCAACCACACCCTGTGTCGATCGCTCCATCGCGCCCACCGCATCCTGCGTATCGGTCTGACTCGCCTTCCCCAGCGCAGAAAATGGTTTTTCACAAAAATCAAAGGCGCCGCGCTTGACCGCATCCACCGCCGTGGGAACATCAGCATGG
>JAUXQA010000499.1 GCA_030683195.1 Rhodoferax sp.
GAAATCGCCATTGAGCAAATTTACAAAAACCGCGAACTGCACGGCCAGAGCATGCCGCCCTGGCTGGTGGACCGTACGCTGCGCAACATCTTGATTGACGCCACCGGCAACACCCATCGCAGCGAGTTCTCCATCGACAAGATGTACTCGCCCGACTCGGCCACGGGTCGGCTGGGTTTGCTGGAATTGCGCGCCTTCGAGATGCCGCCCCACCCCCACATGAGCAGCGTGCAGCAACTCTTGTTGCGTGCCTTGGTGGCGCGCTTCTGGAAGACGCCTTACAAGGCACCCGCCACCCGCTGGGGCACCGAGTTACATGACCGCTTTTTGTTGCCGACCTTCATCAAGATGGACTTTGATGATGTGATGGCCGAAATGCGAGGCGCGGGGTATGCATTCGATTCCAGCTGGTTTGCCCCGCACTACGAGTTCCGCTTCCCGATCGTGGGCAGCATCCAGTCGGCCAGCATCGAGCTGACCCTGCGCAATGCGCTTGAACCCTGGCATGTGATGGGCGAGGAAGGCGCACCGGGCGGTACCGCCCGCTATGTGGATTCGTCACTGGAGCGCATTGAGGTGCATGTGAAGGGGCTCAACGAGAGCCGCTATGTGGTGACCTGCAATGGCCGCGCCATGCCCCTGCAATCTACTGGCACCACGGGTGAGTTTGCAGCCGGTGTGCGCTACAAGGCCTGGAATCCACCATCGGCCCTGCACCCCAGCATCGGTATTGACACGCCGCTGACCTTCGACATTGTCGATACCTGGATGAAACGCTCCATCGGCGGCTGCCAGTATTACGTGGCCCATCCTGGTGGCTTGAATCCGGACACCTTCCCGGTCAACTCCTACGAGGCCGAGAGCCGGCGCATGGCCCGATTTGCCGCCATGGGCCACACCCCGGGCACGCTGGTCATTCCACCGGCCACCATCAACGTGGCGGGCAGTCGGGAGTTTCCGTTCACGCTGGATCTCAGGCGCAGCGCGGTTTAAGGGCACAGGCCGCTTACTAGCGGCCTGTTTTTCAT
>JAUXQA010000506.1 GCA_030683195.1 Rhodoferax sp.
GGTCAATATCAGCTCCATCGGTGTGCTCACCAATGCACCGCGTTTCAGCGCCTATGTGGCCTCCAAAGCCGCGCTGGACGCCTGGACGCGCTGTGCCTCCAGCGAGTTTGCTGACCAGGGGATTTCGTTCACCACCATCAACATGCCGCTGGTGCGCACGCCCATGATTGCGCCGACCGGGCTGTACAACAATGTACCGACCCTGTCGCCTGAAGAGGCGGCTGACATGATTGCCCAGGCCTGCATCTTCAAGCCGGTGCGCATTGCCACCCGCCTGGGCATGACCGGGCAGATTCTGCACGCCATCCTGCCCCGTGTGGCGCAGATCGCCATGAACACCAGTTTCAGGATGTTTCCGGATTCGGGCGCCGCAAAGGGGGCCAAGCCGGGTGACAAACCGGTCAAGCAGCAGTTGTCGCCCGAGGCGATTGCGATGCAGCAAATGATGCGTGGCATCCACTTCTAACCCGGGCTGATCCGCGGCGATAATCAAAAGGCGCATAAAGCGCCTTTTTTTATGCAGATGGCTTAACAGGGGAAGTGAATGATTTTGGTCACAGGCGGCGCGGGGTTTATTGGCGCCAATTTTGTGCTCGACTGGCTGGCGCAGTCGGATGAGCCGGTGCTCAACCTGGACAAGCTCACCTACGCGGGCAATCTGGAAAATCTCTCCCCCCTGGCCAGCGACCCCCGCCACGTGTTTGTGCAGGGCGACATCGGTGACAGCGCTCTGGTGGCTGGGCTATTGGCCCAGTACCAGCCGCGTGCGGTGCTTAATTTTGCGGCCGAGAGCCATGTGGATCGCTCCATCCACGGCCCCGAAGACTTCATCCAGACCAATGTGGTGGGCACCATGCGCCTGCTTCAGGCGGTGCGCGCCTATTGGCAGGCGCTGGACGAGGTGCCCCGCACGGCCTTTCGGTTTTTGCATGTGTCTACCGACGAGGTGTACGGCAGCCTGGCGCCCGAGGATGCGGCCTTCACGGAGGTCAACAAGCTGGAGCCCAACAGTCCGTACTCCGCCAGCAAGGCAGCCAGCGACCACTTGGTGCGCGCCTGGCATCACACTTATGGTTTGCCGGTGCTCACCACCAATTGCAGCAACAATTACGGCCCGCTGCATTTCCCCGAGAAGCTGATTCCGCTGCTCATCGTCAATGCGCTGGCTGGCAAACCCCTGCCCGTGTACGGCGATGGCCTGCAGGTCCGGGACTGGTTGTACGTCAAAGACCACTGCAGCGCCATTCGCCGGGTGCTGGAGTCGGGCCAAGTGGGTGAGTTGTACAACGTGGGCGGCTGGAACGAGAAGCCCAACATCGAGATCGTGCACACCGTGTGTTCGCTTCTGGACGAGTTGCGGCCCAAAGCCGATGGAACGGCCTACCAAACCCAGATCACCCATGTGCAGGATCGTCCCGGACATGACCGGCGCTACGCCATTGACGCCAGCAAGATCGAGCGTGAGCTGGGCTGGCGGCCGAGTGAGACCTTTGAGTCCGGCATTCGCAAAACCGTGCAGTGGTATCTGGACAACCCCGATTGGGTGGCCCATGTGCAAAGCGGCGCCTACCGCGAATGGGTGCAAACACAGTATGCGGGCCAGCCTGCCCCCGCGCCAGCGGCGGTGTACCCATGAAAATTCTTCTGTTCGGCCAAAACGGCCAGGTGGGTTGGGAATTGCAGCGCAGTCTGGCGCCGCTGGGGGAGCTTGTGGCCCTGGATCGACACAGCACCGAGCTGTGTGGTGACCTGGGCAACCTGGCCGGCTTGGCTGCCACCATTCAACAGGTGCGACCCGATATCATCGTCAATGCCGCCGCCTACACGGCGGTAGACAAAGCCGAAAGCGAGCCTGATCTGGCCCGTGTCATCAATGCCTTGGCGCCTGGTGTCATGGCGCAAGAAGCCGCCAAGCTGGGCTCTTGGTTGGTGCACTACAGCACCGACTACGTGTTTGATGGCAGTGGCTCGCGGCCGTGGGTCGAGACCGATGC
>JAUXQA010000517.1 GCA_030683195.1 Rhodoferax sp.
ACATCATGGACGACATCATTGCCGACCACGAGCAGACGATTTCACAGCTGACGAGTTACATCAGCAGTTAGTGAATTTTGTTGGAATTGAAGTCGACGCAACAGCACATTCCTATCAAACCAGGCACCAATTCCGGTGCAAAGCAGGCCACCGGTTAGCTGAGGCTGAAATCGAACCGTTTCCCCAGAAACAGTCTGCATGAAATGAGCGTCAGGTATGGAGCGTGATGTAATTCTGTATGGCAGGGTAGGCGGGTCTACAGAATTTCAAATTTCTCGCCCGAGACCTGACATCGGCGATGTGACCAACAGTCGGCTGTACTGACGGGACTTCAACCAAAGGGACACCCGGACTCGACCAACAGCGGGTGCTAAAGAGTGTCCGCTTACGGGCAGCAAAAATTTTTCACTGCCGAAGGGCCACAAAACTGTCGCCCCAGGCATCTAATCTGGCTTGAAACCTGAACTTTTTAACAGTTCGGCATTCTCAGAAATATATTTGTTGGCGTATCTTTTGAACTCATCAGTCGATTCAATCACGGGCTCTATACCAAGTTGTTCGAAAGCACCTGACTTGGCCAACTGCCGTACAGCTTCGTTCGCAGCCTTATTCAAAAATTGAATTCGATCATCTGGCGTATTTTTGGGTGCCCAGATACCGTACCAGGATTCCGTCACAAACTTGCGATAGCCACTTTCAACGGCTGTAGGCACATTTGGCATGACAGAGCTCCGCTTACTAGAGGTCACGATGATGGGCTTTACTTTTCCTGCCTTGGCCAATGACTGCAAGGAAATGATTGAGTCAATCAAAATTTGAGTGTGACCGCCTGCCACATCCGTCAATGCTGGTGCCGTTCCTCTGTAGGTGGTCATAGTCAAGTTCAGATGGCCTTCTGTGGCGAACATAAGTGTTCCAAGATGACTTGCCGCTCCAAGTGCAGGTAATCCAGCGGCCCACTTGTCAGGATTTTGCTTTGCAGCTGCGATTACCTCTTTTAACTTTGTTTGCGGCAATGTGGGGGATATCACCATTAAAAGTGGTGCCTCACCTATTCGAGCAACATAAGAAAAATCGCTTGCCGGGTCATAGGGCGCATTTGCAATGACAAGCTTTGTCAGTGCCTGAGTCGATGCGGAAAAAAGCAGTGTGTGCCCGTCTGGGGCTGCAGTCTGCACAAACTTTCCGCCAATCGTCCCACTTGCGCCAGGTTTATTCTCCACAACAAATGGAATGTTCAGGTTTGTTTGCATTTGCTTGGCAAGTAAACGTGCTGCGTTATCGACGCCACCGCCAGCGGCAAAAGGAACGATGAGCCTGATTGGACCGTCAGGAAATTTAACTTGCGCTGACACAAATGTTGTCGCGGACAAAAGTGCAGCCATCAGCGCTTTTCCAAAATAGGAAGATTTCATATTAATATCCTTTCAACTTTCTAAGTACCTAGCTATCAGTCCCTGTAGCCTTTTCTCCAAGATGACGACCCCCCAAAGAAAGGGGCTTCTGGTGCAGGCCCATGGAGCTTGGCGTATGACTCAATC
Organism: Rhodoferax sp.; assembly: GCA_030683195.1. Classification (GTDB taxonomy): domain Bacteria; phylum Pseudomonadota; class Gammaproteobacteria; order Burkholderiales; family Burkholderiaceae_C; genus Rhodoferax. Next base: position 1,542 of record JAUXQA010000517.1, read on the forward strand.
GTTTTTGTCATACGTGGCAATAGCCAATCGGCCACTTCATCGCCCACGGCCTCTTCTTCCAAACGTTTCAAAATGCTGCGAATTGCTTTTTCTTGGGTGGCGATTGGACCAGGAACAACCAAAAATTCGGTGACGTGCATCTGGCCCAACCGGTCACTTTCAGCCCACAAATAATCCGCAATATCATGTTCGAAGTCTTCGAGGGTGACACTCATACCGCTCATTGAACATGAGCAACCCAGTGAAATATGCTGACCCGCTAACCGGTTCCAAAGACCGGACAAATAGGCAGCTTGTTGCTGGGACGCTGTCATTTTAAAAAGCTCAGGCAAGCGCTTCACTGCGCAATTGCTGGGTCTCAGACTGCATTACTTCCAAGCTGTCATTCAACACCACCCCATAGATTTTTTCAGCAGCTTCGCGGCTGACATATCCCTCGCGAACGTCGTGTGCCACAGACTTTGCATCTCGCCTGAAGGGACTACCAAAACCACCACCGCCACCTGAAAGCATCTTGTATGCATCGCCACGTTCCAAGCGGACGTTGAAGATTTTTGCGTTCGGCAAATCGGTCTTCCACTCGCCTTTGTGGCGAATTGCAATCCCATTGCCCGCAGCCTCGCCGCCGCCGTCCAACCCCCAAGGCTTGCAATGCATGCGGTCAATGCGTGTGGTCACTGAAAATGGGGATAGCGCTTGCACCACCATCTCTGCGCCAAGGCCGCCTCGGAATTCGCCTGCGCCTGCGCTGTCTTCACGGATTTTGTAGCTTTCTACCAAAACAGGATATTTCGCTTCAAGCTGTTCGGTAGGACTATTGTGTGTATCGCCGTCATTGATACAGACAGTGACTGACACACCGTCCTCGCGTGATTTCGCGCCCCAACCACCGCCCAATGGACCAATCCCCACAATAAACAATCGACCATCTTCCGGGGAAATACCATGAATATTTGGGAAGACCAAATCTGCGTGATGACCAGCAATTGCACGATGAGGAATTGCAGGAGCCAACGCCTTGAAAATGGTGTCAATGACCGTCATCGGAAATGTCATCCAGACACGCATGGGGTAAGGACGCTCAGCACTGATCACAGTACCCATGGGCATGATGACCTTCAGAGGGCGAAAACTTCCGTCATTGACTGGGTAATCTGTCGGCGTCGTCAAGCATTTATATGCCACTTGCGCACAGGCGATACCAGTCGTGAACCCTGAGTTGTAAAAGCCCTTTACTTGCTTGCTCACATCCGAGAGGTCCACTTCCATCTCGTCGCCTTTGACAGTGACTTTGACGCGAATAGGAATGCGTTTGCCGATGTCCAAACCGTCATCGTCCATAAATGACTCCGCCTCGTAAACACCGTCAGGAATCGACAAAGTGTTTTGACGGGCCAGCGCTTCGGAAGCATCCATTATCTGGAGAATCGAGGCCTGCACATCCTGGTTTCCGTACCGTTGAACCAGTTCCAGAAATCTGCGCTCACCAGTGGTGATCGCGGTGATTTGGGCACGCAAGTCACCCAAAGCTCGCTCCGGCATGCGAACGTTCATAGCAACAATATCCAGCAAATCCTGATTCACTTTGCCAGCTGATTGGTATTTGATTATGGGGATTTGAATACCTTCAGAGTAAATGTCGGTCGTGATCTGACCAAGACTTCCACCCACATCCAACCAGTGCGCCATGCAGCAGGTAAAGCCAATCAATTCACCTTCATGGAACACTGGCATCGTGAACGTGAAGTGATTCAAATGACTACCCGTTGTGTACGCGTCGTTCGTTACCAAGATATCGCCCGGGTGGATGTTTTCATACCCAAAGTGACGAATCTTCGACTTTACCGTTTCAGACATTCCACGAATGAACATTGGCAAACCCAATCCAATGGAAACTGTGTCGCCTTCTTTGGTAAAAAGTCCAACCGTGAAATCCAATGCCTCATAAATGATGAGGTTGTAGGCCGTGCGCATCAGGTTGGTTTTCATCTCCTCAGTCACGGCAAACAAGCCGTTGCGGATAATCTCAACAATCACAGGGTCTACAGCCTGTGCATGAATGTTCTGAACTTGTGTAGTGCTCATGACCGGTCGCTCCCGATTGCAATTTGAAGGTTTCCATACAGATCAACTTTGACGCTGTCGCCGGGTTGGACAACAGTGGTTGACGCGTGTTCCTCTACAAGCGCTGGGCCGTGGAACTCATTGCCGCTCTTAAGCAGATCACGTCGATACACGGGTGTATCAACAAATTGACTCGCGCTGCGAAAATAGACAGGTTTGTGTGTACGAAGCGCTGCATCATCAGGCGTCAATCCACCAGCTTCAACAGCATTGCGGGGCGGTTTCTTCATGCGTCCCAGTACGGTCACCCGCAGGCTCACAATGTCGGCCGCCTCTTTCGGCGCCGACGTGCCATAGCGAACCTTATGAACTTCGTCAAAGTGGTTCTTGATGGCTGCATGGTCTTTTCTTGCAAAGAAAACTTGCGGCAAATCGACTGTCACTGCGTGCTCTTGGCCGAAATACCGCATATCAGCAGCACGTTCATAAACGATTTCTTCCGGACTAATTTGTGAAGCACCAATCGCTGCGCGACCTTCGTCCTCCATCTCTTTGTAGTAGGCCTCTATCTCATCAAAGGACAAACTATCCAATCGCCGAAATACCGAGCGGACGTAGTCATAACGCAAGTCACTGAAAAGCATGCCGTAAGCGGAGAAATAGCCAGGTGCGTGCGGAATAAGCACCTTGCGAATGCCAATTTCACGTGCGATGGCAGAGGCATGCAATGGACCTGCACCACCGTATACCACCATCGTGAAACTACCGGCATCCAGACCCCGTTCTGTCGTTACTGCTTTGACCGCATGTGACATCTGGGTAACAGCAATCCGCAAGATGCCGTCCGCGGCTCTTGTTGCATCCAAGCCTAAAGGCTTTGCTATTTTTTCTTCCATCGCGTGCTTGGCACGATCCAAGTACAACGGCATCTCGCCCCCCAGGAAGTTGTGCTCATCCAGGCGACCCAAAAGCAAGTTGGCATCGGTAACGGTAGGCTCTGTTCCCTCACGGCCATAGCAAACAGGCCCGGGCATACTGCCGGCTGAACGCGGTCCTACACGAAGCGAACTTCCCAGCTCCACTCGGGCAATCGAACCGCCTCCAGTACCTACCTCAAAAATGTCCATCATTGGGATTTGAATGGGCAAGGCCTTTTCATAGCCGCCAATCAAGGCACTGCCCGTCGTCAATGGCCGCCCTTCGCTGATCACTCCCGCTTTGGCTGTGGTACCACCCATGTCGAACGCGATGGAATCAGGCATGCCTAATTGCGAACAAATGGCCTGCGCACCAATGACGCCCGCCGCAGGACCAGACTCCAACATTCGGACACAGTCGCGGCGAGCGTGCTCTACCGGGAACAACCCCCCTGTTGATTGCACCGCATAGAAGTCACCCTTAAAGCCCTTATCGCTTAAATGATGTTCCAACTCGCCAAGGTATTCTGAAACCCGGGGCCCTACATACGAGTTCGCAACAGCGGTGGAAACGCGCTCAAACTCTCGGTATTCCTGTGACAACTCGTGCGATGCCGTCACAAATGCATCAGGGATTTCTTCTTTGAGAATTGCTTTGACGCGGCGCTCATGATCGGGATTTCGGTACGAATGCAAGAGCAGCACAGCTACAGCCTCGATATGCTTTGCTTTCAGTTCGCGAGCGAGTTCGCGTACGGCGGTTTCATCTAACGGTTTATGGAGCGAACCATCTGCACGCAAGCGCTCGGAAACCTCATAACGCAAAGAACGGGGAACCAATGGCTCATGCTTTGAAAAGAACAAGTTGTAGGCGTCAGGGCGATTCACCCGTCCAATTTCGTAGATGTCGCGGAAGCCTTCGGTGATCAACAAGGCAGTTTTGGCGCCAGTGCGCTCAAGCAGGGTGTTGATCGCAATGGTTGATCCATGCAAAAACAGATAGCCATTGCTCAGGTCGATGCCGGCACCGTCCAACGTGTTTTGGATGCCAGCCACCAACTCACCGTGGGTTGAGAGCGCTTTGCCAAACGAGATGGAACCAGTGGACTCGTCAAAGCAAGCCAAGTCAGTAAACGTGCCGCCGATGTCCACTGCAATTCGCAGCGAATTTTTATTCTCGAACATTTAAGTTTTCCTTATGCAGCGTTGGACACGACGTTTCGCAAAATACCCAGTCCTGTGATTTCTACCTCGATCACATCACCCACTTTCATGTACACAGGAGGCTCACGACGGTCGCCCACACCTCCCGGAGTACCCGTTGCAATAACGTCACCGGGTGACAAGTTCGTGAAACCAGACAGGTATTCGATGATCACGGGCAAGGTATAAATCAAGTCAGCGACAGAGGCGTGCTGCATGACTTCGCCGTTCAACCGAGACTCCAGAGTGAGCTTGTTCACATCGGAAATTTCATCGCGTGTAGCCATGAATGGGCCAAGCGGTCCAGTCAACGGGAAGTTCTTTCCTGGAATCCACTGATGTGTGTGACGCTGCCAATCACGTGCAGTGCCATCGTTAAAGCAGGCATAGCCAGCAATGTGCTCGAAGGCTTGGGCCTGAGTAATGTTGCGGCCACCTGTGCCAATGATCACAGCCAGCTCGCCTTCAAAGTCAAAGCGGGTGGTTTCTTTTGGGTGTGGAAACTCTCCATTGTGCGCAGTCAAACTGTCAGCAAAACGCGTAAAGATGGCGGGGAACTCGCTATCTGAGCGTTTTGTTTCCGCAACATGGGTCTTGTAATTCAATCCAACGCAGAATATCTTTCCAGGGTTTGGCATGACAGGCAGGAGTCGCGCTTGCGAGACATCGATTGCTACACCGCCGGCATGTATGGCGGCCTCCAATTCTGAAAGTTTGCCGGCCGCAAGCACGGCTTTCAAGTCGGGATACTGTTGCTGAAAAGTCGCAGGTACTCGAACCCAGGCTTTTTCCGCCTGCCAAGACCCATAGGTGGGCTGCCCCTGGTGTACGAAACTAATGAACTTCATTTGCTTTCCTCTTGATACCGGGCTTCGCCTGTCGTTGCCACGTTGAATGGGTGAAAGTCTAGGTAGAGTCAATGCATCTGTATAGAATCACTTCAGAGATTTCAGACATCTTTAAATATATATATCTTGGTACTGAATATGGAAATCAACAGCTTGCGACTTTTTCTCGAAGTTTCGGAATTGGGAAGCTTCACGAAGGCAGCGGCTCAAAAGCAGACTGTGCAATCGCATATCAGCAAGCAAATCAGTGAACTGGAGAAGGTTTGCGGTGCCGCTTTGTTTCGGCGCACAGGAAGAGGTGTCGTTCTGACCGAGTTCGGTCAAGTTGTGGCGCAGAGAGCGGGCGCCTGGATCAAGGACAGTGACGAGTTCTTTGCCTTCATCCGTCAAAGCTCAACGGTGCCCATGGGTGAAGTCAAGATTGGCATGCTTCCCTCCGCTGCACACCCACTCATGACCCATGTATTCAATCGGCTCCGGCTCGAGTATCCGCAGATCCAGCTAAATGTGCGTGAAGGGCAAGGCAGCGAACTGGACGCGTTGCTTGAAACCGGAAGCGTCGACATGGCCGTTCTTTTTCGCTACAAGAAACCCAATGGACAAGACGAAACCCTGTTGTCCACCGCCGACACCTATTTGGTCTCAGCGCTGGGCCTATCGCAGCCGTACGGGGAGACGGTCGATTTCAAACGTCTTGAAGGTCTCTCCCTGGTTCTGCCACGCCGTCCTTCACATTGGCGCTCGATCCTGGATGAAACAGCCAGGAGCAAGGGCTTCTCGTTTTCTGTAGAACTTGAAGCTGATTCACTTCGTATGCAAAAAGAAGTTGTCGCGTCAAATGCTGGCCTCTACGCTTTATTGGGCCCTTTCTCGATCAGCGATGAGCTTCGATCAGGGCGACTCCAAGCGTCCAAAATTGTCGGACCTGAGCTAAGGCGATACGTTGCTTTGACCCATGCGAAGCAGGGGCATTTCAACCAAGCGAGTCGAATTGTGTCGCAACTTATCAAAGAAACCGCCTCTCAATGGAGCGGCCAGTTGGTATTGCCGGCTTCATAAGGTCAGTATTTCCATTTATGAGATATCTGAGTTCTCGGAAGTCAGTCTAGGCACACATCCTCAGGACACTTAAAGTCCCTCCAACGGAACTTGATGAACACCGAACTGTTTTAGCGAAGGAAACACGTCAGGTTCCGGATGTAGGCGTGGGCACTCCATGCCCAAGAGACTTTACCAATAGAGGCTTGACTCCCAATGTGGATTGCTCCCCTTGGTCAAGCCCTGCATCCCGAGGATGGAATTTCAGAATGAAGAAATCTTTTATAGCCCTTGCCAGTTTTTTGGCTGCCGGAACAGTGTTTGCGCAGTCCTCCGTGGCTCTTTTTGGTGTCGTTGACCTAGCTGTTCAAAACGCAAGTCAAGGTAACGCAAGAGTCAGCCGCCTTAACGGCGTTGGCGGCAATCAGTTCAGTCGGATTGGCGTTCGAGGTACAGAAGATCTTGGCGGTGGACTGTCGGCGAGTTTCGTGCTCGACGCAGGTTTGAACGTCGACTCTGGCGCTGGTGCGTTGACTACAACTGACAATCTGACAACGACAGGCAGCGGCGGGCTCTCTTTTAGCCGGCGCTCTACGGTCAGCTTGAGTTCAATCAACTGGGGGGAAGTTAGGGTCGGTCGCGACTTTGTACCTACGTACTGGAACTTAACGGTATTTGACCCATTTGGCTCAGCCGGTGCTGGCTCTGTCAACAATCTTGCCCAAGGTGCGCTGACTCGCAGTTCCACGGTGCAAACAGCTATCCGAGCATCAAATACCATTGGATACTTTTTGCCGTCGGGCAAGGGAATCTATGGACAGGCGATGTACGCTGTCGGCGAAAAACCATCATCTGATGGTGTGACGAAAGACGATGGTCGCTACTACGGCATCCGGGTTGGGTATGCAGCTGGAGCAATGAATGTGGCGGCATCCTTTGGGCGCACGACATTGGCTTCCGGCGATGTCTCGACGGCAAACGCAGGTGCTAGCTACACGATGGGCATCGCAAAGATTCAGGGGCAATATTTTCGGGACAACAAAAATGTCGTATCAGCGCCAAGCAGTTCGAACGGTTTGATGTTGGGAGTAAGAGTCAGCACAGGAGCTGGTTACGTACCGCTTTCTTACACTAAGGTAAAAGATAACTCTGCGACAGATCGCAATGCAAGCCAGTTGGCTTTGGGATATGTTCATGACCTATCAAAACGCACTGCGGTTTACACAACCTATTCACGCATCCAAAACAAAAACGGAGCAGCGTTGACGGGTGGCGGAGTTGCTGGCGTTGCAAACAGTGCTTGGACAGGACTGGATGTAGGCATTCGACACACCTTTTAAGTGAATCGGTGCCCGCTAAGGGTTCAGCATATTTCATTGGTACTGCGCAGGTGGTTACGTGCAAGCTTAACTAGTACTGATGACTTCCTTTATTGACAAAAATCTCTGAGACCTCATTACAAATCCACATAAAAAAACAGCCGCATCAGCGGCTGTTTTTGCATCAAGTGAGAATTTTTGTAATATTTCTGAGAGCCTACAAATTCAGGTATCGATATTGCCAGCGCGCAGGGCGTTGGTCTCAATAAATTCCCTGCGTGGCTCGACCTCATCGCCCATGAGCATGGTGAACACGCGGTCAGCCTCAATCGCGTCGTCGATCTGCACTTTGAGCAGGCGGCGAACGGTGGGGTCCATGGTGGTCTCCCAGAGCTGGATGGGGTTCATCTCACCCAAGCCTTTGTAGCGCTGACGTGAGGTGGCATTCTCCGCTTGGGCAATGAGCCAGCTCATGGCTTCGCGGAAATCGCTGACCTTTTCTTCTTTTTGACGCTCTCCTTCCCCGCGCATGACCTTGGCACCTTCACTGAGCAAACCACGGAAGGTATTGGCGGCTTCAGCCAGTGCAGCATAGTCAGCGCCGTGCACAAAGTCTTGGGTCAACACGCTGCTTTTCACGTTGCCATGGTGGCGACGGCTGATGCGCAAAATGGGCTTGTCGGTACGCACGTCAAACTCACCGGCCACTTCGGCGTCGGGCAATTTGGCTTGTAGTGCAGCGGCCGAGATTTCAGCGTCAGCCACGGTGTCGAGGTTCAGCGCCACGCCGTCTGCGATGGAGCGCAGTGCTTCTGCATCCATGAAATTGCGCAGGCGAGCAATCACCGCTTGGGCCATCTGGTGCTTGCGCGCCAACTCGGCCAACGTGTCGCCACTGAGCGTAGTGCCGTTGTCGCCGCCGGTGTGCACCGAGGCATTCACCAGCGCTATGCGCAGTAAAAAGCCATCCAGCGCAGGCGCGTCTTTCAGGTACAACTCTTCCTTGCCGGCTTTTACCTTGTAAAGAGGCGGCTGCGCAATGTAGATATGGCCACGCTCAACCAGTTCAGGCATTTGGCGGTAGAAAAAGGTGAGCAACAGCGTACGGATGTGGGCACCGTCCACGTCGGCGTCGGTCATGATGATGATGCGGTGGTAGCGCAGCTTGGCGACGTTGAAGTCGTCATTGCCGGTGGTGCCGCCGGCCTTGCCAATGCCGGTGCCTAAAGCGGTGATGAGCGTCAAAATTTCGTTGCTGGTCAGCAGCTTTTCGTAGCGCGCTTTTTCA
>JAUXQA010000521.1 GCA_030683195.1 Rhodoferax sp.
GGAAATCAAATTTGGACATGGATTTTGGCCTGCAAGCGCAGGCCGTTTGGTCTTGAGAAATTCTGATTTGAGCTTATCAGCAATTTGTTCAGTCCTGACTTATTTTTGGGCTGTGCCTTGGGCAATATAGACTTTGATTTCGATCAACAAAGCTTCAAGTTTTGGCGCCAACTGCGCATAAAGAGGGGCAACCTCGGCGGCAGAAGCGGTTTTACTGATGCGTTCAGTGTTAGCAACCTGCGCAATGAGCGCTTCAGAGCCAAAAATGGGAACGTAGCCTTTGATGCCGTGAAGCAAACTGTTTGCAGTGGCCACGTCTGCGTTGGCCAGCGCAGCGTCAATGGCAGGCAAGTTCGTGTTCAGGCTGTCCACCACGGTGTGCAGGATTTTGCGCAAGGTGTCTGCAGAACCCATCATGCTCACACCACGCTGTGCATCAAAATCAGATGCAGCCAATGGCGCAGGCACGTCTGCAGCCTGTGACTGCTCCGCCCGGCGGGTCAGTATCTCGAAGGCGGGCAAGGTCTTGCCTTCCAGCACCTCCAAAAAGGCGCCGCCGCCAGTCGAGATGTAACCCACCTGTTTTTCAATACCGTACTTGGCAATGGCCGCCAGCGTGTCGCCTCCACCCGCAATGGAAAACGCACTGGACTCGGCAATGGCCTGGGCCAGGGTGCGTGTGCCATTCTCAAACGCGGCAAATTCAAACACGCCGACCGGGCCGTTCCACACAATGGTGCCCGCTGACTTGAGTTGCAGGGCGAGCGCAGCCGCAGTCTGGGGGCCGATATCCAGAATCAGGTCGTCGTCTGCGACCTCACTGGCCGCTTTGACGGTGACCACGGCATCCGCTGAAAACGACTTGGCCGTGACCACATCGGTGGGGATGGGCACGGCAGCACCACGCGCCTTCATGGCGTCCATCACCGCGCGGGCCTCATCGAGCAATTCACGCTCAGCCAGGCTTTTGCCAATGGGCAGGCTTGATGCGAGCATGAAGGTATTGGCAATGCCGCCCCCCACAATGAGCTGGTCCACCTTGCTGGCCAGACTTTTGAGGATGGTGAGTTTGGTGGAGACTTTGGAGCCCGCCACGATCGCCACCAAGGGACGTTTGGGGTTGGCCAGCGCCAGGGTGATGGCGTCCATCTCGGCGGCCAGCAGCGGCCCGGCACAAGCCACCGGCGCAAATTGCGCAATGCCGTAAGTGGAAGCCTCGGCGCGGTGGGCGGTGCCAAAGGCATCATGCACAAAAATATCGCACAAGGCCGCCATTTTTTGGGCCAGGGCCTCGTTGTTCTTCTTCTCGCCGGGGTTGACGCGGCAGTTTTCCAGCAGCACCACCTGACCTGGCTGCACGCCGACGCCGTTGACCCAGTCGGAGATCAAAGGGACTTCGCGACCCATGAGGGCGGACAGGCGCTCGGCCACGGGGGCCAGGGAGTCCTGGGGTTTGAATTCACCCTCTACCGGGCGTCCCAGGTGCGAGGTCACCATAACGGCAGCACCAGCGTCCAGCGCCATCTGAATGCAGGGGATGGAAGCACGGATCCGGGTGTCTTCGGTGATGACGCCCTGCTCATCTTGGGGCACGTTCAGATCGGCGCGGATAAAAACCCGTTTGCCGCTGACTTGGCCCTGGGCACACAAATCAGAA
>JAUXQA010000428.1 GCA_030683195.1 Rhodoferax sp.
CAATTAGGGATACCGGTGTTGCGGGCTGAAAAGTAATAGGCCTCCCTGCTGGAATGTGGGCTACGCGGTCGGTATAGCGGCTGTAGGCGTACACCACTGCAGCGACCAACATCAGCATAACGATCAGCTTCGGAAAAAAACCCAAGCCACTGGTCGCGGTGCCAAATCCGCGCGAGCTACTGCGGGTTGCGCTGAACGGGTGGAGTTGCGAATCACCCGGACGCAGTACGCGCACGGCGCTTCGCTTGCCATTGCGGTCAGGCTCAACCTCGAAGGTCAACGACTCGCCCTCAACGGGCACGCGGCCAATGCGTGGGAAGGCAGAAATATGTACGAATATTTCTTGCCCACCATCTGCTGCAATGAGGAAGCCAAAGCCCCGCTCAGCGTTCCACTTCTTGAGTTTTCCCTCGTAGCGCTTGACATCCATTGTTCACTCCCGTTTCAGCAAAGCACGAGTACACCGTGCTATTTTTTAATATTTGGCGCATTCTAGAGCGTGGGTTCTTTGGCCGATTTTCGATACTTTGTCGGCAGCGCCCGCTGGCGTTGCACTGACGCTGGAGCCCTGGTTTTCTTGAAGTTAAACTGCTGCCAACCCGCAACATAGCGGCTAGCAGTCCAAGGGAGGAAACCACATGACCAAGTCAAGGTCGAACAAGCGCCGAAGCCGCGCACTCAATAAATTTCAAGAAGCGGGCTGGGTGTTTTGTGCACTGGGTTTGATGTTTCTCATCAGTCCGAAGTTGGTGGGGGCATCGCCCCTACTCAAAAACGTGGCATCAAATTTAGCCATTCCAGGGTGGCTGGCGGTGGCCGCAGGTGGGGCTCTTTTGGCTCTGCACCACATCGTCCGCGCCAAGGCCGAAACGGCCAACCCCTCCACACCAACAAAGCCCCAAGGGCGTGCGTCTGCAGCGCGCAGAGTCAAAAGAGGCGCGGGGGTTGACGATCTTGAGCGGCTCATCGAACCCAACTTTTCCGAGCCCCAAACCCACCAGCCCGAGACCCGTTGGAGCCCGGCGGTATTTGCTGCCATTGAGTGGCGCCGCTTTGAGGCGGTGTGCGAGAAGGTGTTCAGCCAAGCCGGGTTTCACACCCAATCGCAGTCGCATGGTGCCGATGGCGGCGTGGACATCTGGCTGCACTCCTCCCATGCGCAGGGCCCGGTGGCTGTGGCGCAGTGCAAGCATTGGCGGGGCAAGCCGGTGGGCGTGAAAGAGGTGCGCGAGTTTTTGGGCGTGATGACCTCCCACGGGCTCAAGCGCGGCACCTACGCCACCACGTCCACTTACACCACGGATGCACGGCAGTTTGCCCGCGAAAACGGCATCAACGCTCTGGACGGCAGGGCTTTGCTCACACTCATTGGCAAGCGCACACCTGATCAACAGCAAGAATTGCTGGACGTGGCCTTTGAAGGTGAGTATTGGCGGCCCACCTGTGCGAGTTGCGGTATCAAACTTGCGGAGCGCGCACCGGCCAAGGGGGGCGCGTGGTTTTGGGGTTGCAGGAACTACCCGAAGTGCAAGTCGAGGCTGCCGATGGCGTCTGTGCCAGCGTAATATTTGCTATTATTTTTAGCAGTTAAAGCATTGTTAAACGCCGGCTAGAGGCTAATTCGAACGAATATTTAGCCTCCGGGCCACCTGTGGGCCCAAACGCACTGGTTTATCCTTTCACTCCATGCAAGCCCAAGATATTCTCCACTTCTGGTTCGAAGAACTCACGCCCAAACAGCACTTTGTGAAAGATGCGGCACTCGATGACGTCATTCGCAACCGTTTCGGCCTCGCGCTGGAGGCGGCAACACGCTGCGAGCTGTGGGCTTGGCGCACCACGCCCCAAGGCAGGCTGGCCGAAATACTGCTACTGGACCAGTTCTCCCGCAACGTATTTCGGGACACACCGCGCGCCTTTGCCCAAGACGGCCTGGCGCTCGTGCTGGCGCAGGAATTGGTCGCCAGCGGCCAGGACCGCAGTCTGCCCCCGGCGCAGCGCCGCTTTGTATACATGCCTTACATGCACAGCGAGTCGGGTCTCATCCACACGCAGGCGGTTGAGCTGTTCAGCCAACCCGGGCTGGAAGACAACCTGGACTTTGAACTACGCCACCAGGCCATCATCACCCGTTTTGGCCGCTACCCGCACCGCAACGCCGCCCTGGGTCGCCCTTCCAGCGCGGCCGAACTGGCGTTCTTGAGCGAGCCGGGTTCGTCGTTTTAGACAGCTGCTGAGCCTGCTTTGCAGTAACCCCATGGCGGGCCGTGTATTCGTCAGCTGTTAGGGTATACCCCCTTTACAGTTGTTTCAATATCTAAACCATGCTTTTCAATTCCCTGCCAGTCGGCGCACTCACCCTCCCCAGCCGCATTGTTTTTGCCCCGCTGACCCGCACCCGCGCTGGCCTGGAGCACATGCCCAATGACCTGATGGCCGAGTATTACGCCCAGCGCGCCAGCGGCGGTTTGTTGATTACCGAATGCACCATGGTCGCTGAAGGCACGTCTGCTTTTGTGGCCGAGCCGGGTGTTTACTCTGCGGAGCAGATCGAGGCCTGGAAGAAGGTGACCACCGCTGTGCATGCCAAAGGCGGGCGCATCTTCATGCAGATCTGGCACGCCGGCCGCGCTTCTCACCCCGACATCAACGGTGGTGTGCGCACCGTCTCCAGCACGGCAACGGCCATTGAAGGCGAGATCAACACGCCTGCGGGCAAAGTGCCGCACGCGGTACCCCACGCTCTGACTGCGGAAGAAATCCCGGGCATCGTGGCTGCCTTTGCCCAAGGTGCCAAGAACGCCATGGCCGCCGGGTTTGACGGCGTGGAGGTGCATGGCGCCAACGGCTATTTGATCGACCAGTTTCTGCGCGATGGCGCCAACCAGCGCACCGACGGCTACGGCGGCTCCATGGAGAACCGCGCACGCTTCCTGTTTGAAGTGCTGACTGCCGTGACGGCGGCCATTGGCGCCGACCGCGTGGGCCTGCGCCTGTCGCCGCTGAACAGCTTCAACAGCATGAAGGACAGCGACCCCGTCGGGCTGACGGCCTTTTTGGCAGACAAGCTGAACACGTTCAAGCTCGCCTACCTGCACCTGATGCGGGCGGACTTCTTTGGCATTCAAAAAGCCGATGTGGTGACCGTGGCGCGTGAAAAGTACAAGGGCGTGTTGATTGGCAACATGGGCTACACCGCCGAGGAAGCCGAGCAAGCCATTACTGAAGGCAAGCTTGACGCCGTGGCCTTTGGCACGAGCTACCTGGCCAACCCCGATTTGCCGGAGCGCATCAAGGCCAAGGCGCCGCTCAACGTGCCCGACAGCACCACCTTCTACACCCCGGGCGCCAAGGGCTACACAGACTACCCGACGCTTTAAAACCGGGGACGGCGTCATGTAACGGGAATGAGTGGTGGTTTGTCGTTAGCATCAAGCCCTTACTTCACAGCACTGCAACCCCTTTAAGGTTGCTTCAACATGATCACACGCCGTCAACTCTCCATCCTGGCCGGGGCTGCCTCACTCACGGGCTTGAGCAGCGTGCGGGCCCAGAGCAGCAAAATCATTCTGGGCCAGTCGGCAGCGTTCACGGGACCGGCGGCCCAGTTGGGCATTCAGTTTCATCAGGGCGCCAAGATCTGGTTTGACCAAGTCAACGCCCGGGGTGGCGTTGACGGGCGCAGCATTGAAATCAAGACCCTGGACGATGGCTACGAGCCTGACCGCTGCGCTGAGAACACCCGCAAGCTGATTGACCAGGATGTGTTTGCCCTGTTTGGCTACATTGGCACGCCCACCAGCCTGGCGGCGCTGCCGTTGACGCTGAAGGAGCAAGTGCCGTTTATTGCACCGTTCACTGGCGCCGTGGCGCTGCGTGAGCCGTTTCACCGCAACGTGTTTCACCTGCGCGCCTCGTACAACGACGAGACCGCGCTCATCGTGAAGCAGCTGACCAACCTCGGTTTGAAGAAAATCGCCGTTTTTTACCAGAACGACGCCTACGGCAAAGCCGGCCTGGACGGTGCCACACTGGCACTCAACGCCCTCAAGCTCAAGCCGGTGGCCCAGGCTACGGTAGAGCGCAACTCGGTGGATGTGGCAGCAGCCGTCAAAACCCTGATGGCGGCCAGCCCGGATGCCGTGATTCAGGTGAGCGCTTACAAGTCGTGTGCGGCATTCATCCGCGAGGCACGCAAAGCGGGTTTTGGGGGCACGTTCTTCAACGTGTCGTTTGTGGGCACGCAGGCGCTCTCAGATGAATTGGGCAAGGAAGCTGCCGGTGTGGTGGTGTCCCAAGTGGTGCCTTCGCCTTACAACAGTGCACGCCCCATTGCCCGGGAGTTCGCTGAGGCAGTCAAAAAAGCCGGCGGCGGTGCCAATGCCAACTTCTCCAGCTTGGAAGGCTACCTGGCCGCCCGGGTGGTCACTGAAGGCTTGGGTCGTGCCGGCAGCAAGGGCGCCACGCGCGACGGCTTGGTGCGGGGCATTGAGGCGCTGGGCAGCCACTCGCTCGGGGGATTCAACGTGCAGTTCTCGGCCAATAACCACGTGGGCTCCAGCTTTGTGGAGCTGTCCATGCTCACGGGCGATGGGCGCGTGCGCACCTGATCCCGCCCCGGGCGAACAGGCGGGCAGCTATCATTCCAGCCATGCTCACGACCCGATTGATGCCCTGCCCCTCCTGCCGCGCAAGCATGCAAACGCATGTGTTCCCGAGTGTGAGCGGGGGCAAAGTGGAGCTGGACCTTTGCTACCACTGCCACGGCATGTGGCTTGACCCCCAGGAAAACCTCAAACTGGCCCCGGCAGCCGTAGCGGGGCTATTCAGGCTCTTGCACGAACACCGTGACAGTGCGCGCCAGCCCCTAGCCAACAAAATGAGCTGCCCGCGCTGCAACACCAGCCTGGCGCAGGGTTTTGATCTGGTGCGCAGCGGCCGGTACATCACCTACCGCTGTACCAAAGGCCATGGTCGCTTCAGCGCGTTCTCATCGTTCATGATTGAGAAGGGGTTTGTCAGGCTGCTGACCAATGCCGAGATTGACGACATTGCCACCCGGGTAGCGGTGATTCACTGCAGCAGTTGCGGCGCGCCCGTGGACCTGCGCAAAGACCACGCTTGCCTGCACTGCCGCTCGGCGCTTTCGCTGCTGGACCCCACCGCCGTGGAGAGAGCCCTGCAGGGGTATGCCAAAGCCACCGCCACCTCAGCCACCATCAAAACCCCTGAACTGGCCGATGCCTTGGTGGCCCTGGAGCGTGACCGCCAGCGTGCGCTACGCGAACAAAAAGCCCAAGGCTGTTCGGTCTTCACGCCAGAGGTGCCTGACATCGACCTGTGGGACCTTGGCGTGGCCATGGTTGCCAAGATACTGGATTGAGGGCTACGCCATGAAAAAATCCATTGCAAGCAAGCAATGCGTTGAACAAATCCTGGAGACAACCGGTTTTGCCGTGTTGGCCACCGAAAGTGGGGGCACGCCCCACACCAGCCTGATTGCGTTCACCGTCATCGGGGGTTGGCGCCAGCTCATATTTGCCACCTACCGGGACACCCGAAAATACAGCAACCTGATGCAAAACGACCGGGTTTCCATCCTGGTGGATGGCCGTCATATTTGCACCGCTGATGACCAACAGGGTTTTGTGGTGACCGCCATTGGCAAGGCCCAGGACATTGTTGCCACCGAGTTGACTGCGGCACACCAGGCACACCTGACGAGACACCCGGATCTTGCGGCCTTCATGCAATCCCCCGACTGTGTCTTGCTGGGCGTGGTGGTAGAGGCCTATCAGGTGGTACGTGGCATTGACGATGTGGTGTGGTGGAGCGCCAACGACTTGGCAAGCGCCCGATAGGGCAATCCGGCCTTCCGATAGAATCCGCCTTGCTCCGGGGTGTCGACTTGTTCATTTGTTCAAGGACGGCTGAGATGGTGAATGCCAAACCCGTGAACTTGAATCGGATCATGCCGACGTAAGAAGAGCTGTCAGTCTGCGCATTGAGCGCCTGTCTCATCTTTCGGCGCGGGTCCATGGTTCATTTGAGCCCACGTTCCACTGGCACCGAAAGAGTTTCCGATGACCCCCACCGCGTTGATAACCGACCTGCTCGCCTTCATGCAAGCGCAGAGCCCGTCCGATGACGAGTTCAACGCGTTGGCGTTGCGACTCTTTGAGCACCAGTACCAACACAACCTGCCGTTTCAGCGCTTTTGCCAGCAACGCGGCAAAACCGTTCGCACAGTGAAGACCTGGCGCGACATTCCGGTGGTGCCCATCAATGGTTTCAAGGAACTGACCCTGAGTTGCGTGGCCCCCGCTGAGGCACTGCGCGTCTTCATGACCAGCGGCACCACGCAGGGCGATGTCAAGGGCAAGCACTACCACCCCATGCTGACGGTGTACGACGAATCCATGCGGCGAAATTTTGCGCAGCGGTTCATGGCCGGGCGGCCCCACATCCGCATGGGCATCTTGTTTCCGACTGAGGCGCTGCTGCAAAACTCCTCCCTGGCGCACTACCTGGCCCTGGCGGTCAAAGAATTCGGAACGCCGGAAAGCCACTATCTGTTGACGCAACAAGGTCTTGATTTTGAGCGCCTGCTTGCGGAGTTGGCGCGCGCACAAGCCACTGGTGAGCCCTACGCGCTGCTGGGGACAAGCTACAGTTTTGTTCATATGCTGGATGAGCTGCACCTGCGCGGGCAGTCATTTGCTCTGCCGCCGGGCAGCCGGGTGCTGGACACCGGCGGTTTTAAAGGCCAGTCGCGCGAGCTGGCCATGGACGACTTTTATGCCCAGCTTTCAAGCGCCTTGGGCATTGAGCGCGCAGACTGCATCAACATGTACGGAATGACCGAACTGAGTACGCAGTTTTATGACGCAGGCAACGCCACACTGCCGTCCGTCAAGTCCGGCCCCCACTGGATCAGGACCCGGGTGGTGGACCCCTTGAGCGGGCTTGATGTACCGCCGGGAGCGCGGGGCGTTTTGGCGCATTGCGACCTGGGCAACTTCAATTCGGTCACCACGATCCTCACCGAAGACGTGGGCGTGGCTGCGGACGGCGGCTTTTTGCTGCTGGGGCGGGCGCAGGGCAGCGCTGCCAAAGGCTGCTCTTTGGCTGTAGAAGAGTTTTTGCAAGCTGCCAAAGCGTGATGCGGGCATGAGCACCGTGAGAGAAACCGCCGGCTACTTGCCCGGCCTGCAGCCGCATGAGGTGCAGTGGCACACCCTGAGCTTTGCCCGCCAAGGCGACACGCTGGAGGTGGCGGTGCCGATGCTCACTGACGCCCAAACCGTGGCTTTGGCCAACCGGGTCAAAACCGCCAGCCGATCGTATTTGAAGAGCATCACCGTCGCCCAAATCGTGGCAACGGTAGACCAAGCCATTGCCCGGTTGCTGGACCCGCAAGACCCCTACCGCCAAAAGATGGACCAGCTGCTGCCCTGGGTCACCGGGTATGACGATGACATGGTACGCCTTGGACTCACCGGGTATTTGAAGACCTTTCGCCAGCCCCAATTGCAGCGCTTTTTGGTGGAAGACTTTGGCAACCCACTGCTGCTGGATACCTTTCAGCCCCGTGCCAAGGGCGGGTTTGCCAAAGCCTTTGGCGTGGATTTGGCGGTGCATGTGTGGGCGGGCAATGTGCCGGGCCTGCCCTTGTGGAGCCTGATTGCCGGCTTGCTGGTGAAGTCCGGCACGGTCGGCAAAGTGGCCAGTGCCGAGCCTTTAATGGCGGGCTGGTTTGCCCAACTTCTGGCCGACATTGACCCCAGGTTAGCTGACTGCCTGGCCGTGGTGTGGTGGAAAGGCGGCGACACCAAACGCGAAGCCTGCGCGTTTGCGCAGGCCGATCTGGTGCTGGCCTACGGCGGCAATGCCGCGCTGGCACAAATTCGCCAGCAGGTGCCGGCCACCACGCGCTTTTTGCCTTTTGGGCACAAGCTCAGTTTTGGCATGGTCTCAGCCCAAGCGCTGGACGCCCGCAAGGCCCTGAAAACAGCGCAACTGGCCGCCTTTGACGTGATGCGCTACGACCAGCAGGGTTGCTACTCGCCCCAGGTTTTGTATGTGGAACGCGGCGGCAAAGTCATCCCCGAGGTGTTTGCGCGTTACCTCGCCCATGAGCTGGCCTGCTTGGAGACAAAATACCCGCGCCGCGCCCTCGACCTGGCTGAATCCGCCAGCTTGGCCGCATGGCGCCAAACCGAAGAACTCAAGGCCCTTGCGCAACCCGGCGCTGCTGTTTTGGGTGAAGGCGCCTGGACCGTGGTCTACCGCGACACGCCCCAAGCGCTGGCACCCAGCGCGCTCAACCGCACAGTGTTAGTGGTGGCCGTGGACCAACTCGCCCAGGTGATGCCGCTGCTGGCGCCCCACCGGGCTTTTTTGCAAACGGTTGGCGTGGCCGCCGCACCGCGCGAGCTGTTTACGCTGGCGGAGTCTTTAGGCCAAATGGGTGTCACCCGCATCTGCGCACTGGGCCAAATGACCTCGCCCGAGGCGGCGTGGCACCACGATGGGCGCTGCAGCCTGCTGGACCTGACCCAGATGGTGGACATTGAGTCCGGCGCCGAGACAGCGTCTGAAGCTTTGGCCCCGTATGTTGATTAGGCAAACAGCATGAGTTTTCTGGATCTGCAGCGCTTGAGCTACCACTACCCCGGCCACGCGCCTGTGGTGCGTGACGTGGATTGGACCTTGGCGCGAGGCGAGTTTCACTGCCTGGTGGGGCGAAGCGGCTGCGGCAAAACCACGCTCCTGAAACTGGCCGCCGGGCTGCTGCAAGCCCACGCGGGGCAAGTACTGCTGGTGGGCCAGCGGGTGCTCAAGCCGGGCCCGAAGTTGGGCTTTGTTTTCCAAATGCCCACGCTCCTGGAGTGGCGCACTGTGCTGAACAACGTGCTGCTGCCAGTGAGCCTGCAACGCACACCCGATGCGGCAGACCTGTCGCGCGCCGGGATGCTGCTGGACTTGATGGGCCTCTCGACCTATGGGGACCGCTACCCCACGGCGCTGTCGGGCGGGCAGCAAAGCCGCGTGGCACTGGCCCGGGCACTGGTGCTGGCTCCCGCACTCTTGCTGCTGGACGAACCCTTTGCCGCGCTGGACGCCATCACCCGCGAGGAGTTGCAAGCCGACCTGCTGCGACTATGCGCCCTGGGTCAGACCAGCGTCCTGTTTGTCACCCATGACATTCATGAAGCCGTTTACCTGGCCGACCGCGTGGCGGTGATGAACCACGGGCAGATTACTGCTGACATCGCCGTGACCCTACCCCGGCCCCGCCAGCAAGGGCTGCGTTACGAGCCGCCCTTCAACGCGCTATGCGCCCAAGTGCGCCAGGCCATGGACGGGGGCGCGTCATGAAGGTCAGCCAGTGGCTGCGCTGGGGTTTCTTTTTGCTGCTGATTGGCGCGTGGGAGCTGTTTTGCCGCAGCGCCCGCCTCTCGTCCTTGGTGCTACCGGCACCCAGCGCAATTGGCGACGCCCTGTGGCAAGGCCTCACCACCGGCTACTTCTGGCCGCACTTGCGCCACACCGCCACCGAGTTGGTCCTGGGTTTGGCGCTGGGGTCTTTCATGGGCTTTGTGGGCGGCACGCTGATGGCGGAGTTCGCGTCTTTGAGGCGTTTTTTGACGCCTTATGTGGTGGTGAGTCAGGTGGTTCCCAAGCTGGCACTGGCGCCGCTGTTCATTGTGTGGTTTGGCTTTGGCATGACGTCCACCGTAGTCATCACCGCTTTGATCTGCTTTTTTCCGCTGATGGAAAACACCCTGACCAGCCTGCAACAGGTCAACCCGCAAAAACTCGAACTCTTCAAAATGCTCGGCGCCACGCGCCTGCAAACCTTATGGCGCCTGAAAATTCCTGCCGGGCTACCCGGCATCATGGCGGGCTTTCGGGTGGCGGCCGTGCTGGCCCTGGTAGGCGCCGTGGTGGGCGAATTCATTGGCAGCAGCCTGGGGCTGGGGGCGCTGATCATTGCCTCCCAAAGCATGATGGACACGCCGCTGATGTTTGCGGTGCTGGTCATCATCACCTTGCTGGGCTGGGTGGTTTACCAGTTGGCCCTGGGGCTGGAGCGACTGTGCCAGCCCCCTCATCTCAAAAATTCTTAAAGGGAAAAACATGAAAAAAATCACCATCCATACTCTGCTGGCGGCGTGCACTGTCGCGCTCTGTGGCATCTTGCCGATGAGCGCCAGCCTGGCCGCCGGGCCTGACAAAGTCACGGTGGCCGGCTGGAGTCAGCCCATCGTTGAGGTCACCAACTTGCTGACCGAAGAAGAAAAAGGCTTCTTCAAGGCGCAGGGCGTGAGCCTGAGCTACCTGCCCGGTGCGGGCGGTGGCGATGCCATTCGCAACATGCTCACCGGCCAAGCCACCGTGGCCTTCACTGACCCCGGCTCGTTTTTTGCGGCACTGGACAAAGGCGAAAAGCTGCGCGCCATCTACGACATTTACCCACAAAACGTGTTTAACGTGGTGTCTTTGAAGGGCAGCAACATCACCAAACCAGCGGACCTCAAGGGCAAAAAAATCGGCGTCTACAGCCTCTCCAGCGGCACGCGGCAAAACCTGCTGGTGATGCTGCACCAAGTGGGCTTAAAGGAAAGCGATGTCACAATCGTCGTCACTGGCCTGCTCAATTTCGCGCCCCTGATTCAGGGCCAGGTGGACGCCACTGCCGCCACTGACACCGGCCTGCTGGTGGGCAAGCAGCGCGGGCTGGGCGAAGTCAATGTGATCAATGTGCGGGATCATTTGAATGTCTCGAGCGACTTCTTCGTGGTCACCGAAGACACGTACCGGAGCAAAAAAGACGTCTTGAAGCGGTTCTTGAAGGCCTACCGCGACAGCGCGGCTTGGATGATCAAAAACCCGGACGAGGCCGCTGAACTGGCCGTCAAACGCGCCATTGACGGTAAAACCGTGGCCATTAACCGTGAGATCATTCGCCTGCGCAATGCCTCCAGCGTGTCGCCCCTGACCGACGCCAAAGGCCTGGGTAACTTTGACGTACCCTCGCTGCAAAAAGCCGCCGACACCTACAAGGCGCTGGGCATCATCCAGCGCGACATCAAGGTGTCTGAGGTGGTGTTGCAAGACCTGATACCGCAAGAGTAAGGACACCCAGGCCATGAACTTCACGGGCAAGGTAGTGCTGGTCACCGGCGCCAGCCGGGGCATTGGGGCCGCGATTGCGCGGGCCTTTGCGCAAGAGGGTGCGCTGGTGGTGGTCAATTTTCTGCAAAACACCGCAGCCGCTGACGCGGTAGTCGCCCAGTGCAAAGCGGCCGGTGGCGACGCATTTGCAGTGCAAGCGGACGTGACCAAAGAGCCTGGCGTGACCCGCCTGGTAGAGGCCGCGCTGATGGAGGCCGGCAAGATCGACGTGCTGGTGAACAACGCGTTTGCACCCTACAGCTTTGACCCCGAAAAGCGCGCGCTGTTTTGGGAGCTGGCCTGGTCGGACTACCAACGCCAGATGGACGGCGCTTTGGGCTCTACATTTAACATGTGCAAGGCGCTGCTGCCCCACTTCAGGCAGCGCGGGCAGGGCTGCATCGTCAACATGGCCAGCGACCTGGTGCACCGCCCCAGCGTGGCCTACCACGACTACACCACCGCCAAAGCCGCCCTGATTGGCTTTAGCCGCAACCTCGCTACCGAACTGGGGCCGCTGGGTATTCGGGTCAACTGTGTGGCCCCCGGGCTGGTGTGCCCCACGCAAGCCAGCATAGATACGCGCGAAGAAGTGAAGGACATGATTGCCGCGCAGACGCCCCTGCGCCGCATTGCCACGCCGCAGGATGTGGCGGGCCCTGTGCTTTTTCTGGCCAGCGACTGGAGTCGCTTCATGACTGGACAAACCCTGCTGGTGGATGGTGGCTTGGTCATGAACTGACGCAATGGGTTAACCTCTGCGCTCTTAAAAAGGACTCCACATGAAAAAACTCAACATCACCATCCAGCTCGAACTCTCCGTGCCCGATGACTGGGAGCTGGTTACGACCTCCGAGGGCGGCCAGGTCTTGAAGCTGCCCAACCAGCAGTTCATGGACATGGCGATCGAGCCGTTGTTTGCCACCGACCCGGAAGAAACCTGGAGCAGCTCCGAGGATGACGATGTCTTGAACGACATCCTCGACATGGTGGAGAGCGACGAAGTGACTTACCAGTTTGTCACCCACTGAGCGCCCGCCTTACTGTGTGCAGGCTAGATTTTGCCGCGCACCATGGCCATGATGTCGGTGGCATTCAGGGTGCTGGCCTTCTGCTGAATTTGCGGCAAGTACTGGCTTTGCAGCTGCTTGGCAGGCGCCAACATTTCCTGAAACGTGGTGCGCAACAACTCGGTGCTCATGACACGCCCGCCGCCGTAGTAACGCCGGGCCACCTGCCCCAGCGCATAAGTCGTGGCAAACGAAAACGCCACCCCGGTGGCCGCACCGCCCAAGCCACCCAGCGTGCGCCCGGCAATCTTTCCCAGCAAGCCGCCCATGAGCTTGCGGCCAAACTGCTCCAGGTATTGCGAAGTCAAGCCGACCCCCACTGCCGCAATGAACTCTCGAATGTGCCCCTGGTCCAGCTCCACGCCATGCGCTTTGCCAATACCGTAGACCATCTTGACCTGTAGCGGGATGATCGCCATGCTGGCCCACGACTGGGGCAGTAACTCCAAAGCGCCGTTGAGCACAGCGTAATTCAGGATCGACTTGTCCAGCTCCGCCTGCGACACGGCGGATTGCGCCGGCACAGCTGCAGCAGCGGCCACGGGCACCGCGGGCGCGTGAACCACAATCGGCAAGGCGGTCTGCAAGGCATCGGCTTGCGCCTCAAAGGCCTGTGTGTCCTGGGCGCCAAGGCCCAGCAACGGCTTAAGTTCCGCCAAAAATGCTACCTCTTTGGGGCTTTGGCGACCATCGGCATCGCACACGCACACTGCCATCTCGTAAGCCAATTGACGTTGCCCGGCATCGGTGAGCGCTTGCGCCGCGCTGGCCAGGGTGAAGCGCTTGAGCAGCACGTCCTGGTACAGCGTGGTGAGCTCCGGGCCACCGGCTTCACCCGCCAGAGAGGCGGCAATGCGGCGAATTTCCTCGCGCTCGGACTCGGCTTTTTCGCCATCGGCAAAGGCGGCAAACAGCGCAATCGCCAGCAAGGATTTTTGGTCAGAGGTGTTCATGATGTTCAGGTTGAGAGTTGATTCCGGTTCAAGTATTTGAAATCATAAATTGCGCTGCCAAGGGCTTCAGGCTGGTAAGGATTTAACAGTACCTGGTGCCCATGCAGGTACGCCACCCATCGGCGCAGGATCGCTTTTGCTACACTTTTAGACACCAAAAACCATTGCAAAATGCCGGCTAGAGCTTTATTTGTTCATAACTTGCTCATTTTCGGCCCCAGGGGCTGATGGGGCTGCCAGGGGCCACTTGGCGGCACACCCCGCTACCCTTCTTTGCACAAAGGCTCTCGCGCTTTACAAGCCAGACACATGGGACGCACACGATCAGGCTTTGATTATCAGAAGGAGTGCCACCATGAAAACAACCATTGTTTGCGCCATTGTTGCAGCCAGCTTGGGCCTTGGCTCGCTGGCTTACGCCCAGCCCAACGACACCCCTGGCGTCCGGTCGGAACAGCGGGGCCCACGCCAGGGGGACCGCAATGACCGGCATCAAGACAATCGGCGGGCGGATCGTCATGATGACCGGCGTGGGAACTCGCATGCCAACCGCAATGACGATCACCGCGGGAATAACCATGTGGATCGTCGGGACGACCGGCGCTATGACTACCCCGATGCGCGCCGCAACGACCGCCACGACTACTACAACGCCCGCGGCCCCCAGTTCAGGCGCGGAGGCTACATTCCTTATGAGTACCGCAGCCGCCAGTATGTGGTGACCAATTACGCCCCCTACCGCCTGAGCCCGCCCCCGCGCGGTCACCAGTGGGTGCAAGTCGGCAGTGACTACGTATTGATCGCCATCGCCACCGGGTTGATCGCCAACATCATTTTGAACAATTGATAATCGCCGGATGACCCATCCGGCCCCTCCCTCACCCGGCACCCGCCCGCCGGGCTCTCGCCTCATCCTGTTCAACAAGCCCTATGGTGTGTTGAGCCAGTTCACGCCCGAGGGCCGGTGGCGCGGGCTCAAGGATTTCATTGACATTCCCGGCGTTTATGTTGCGGGCCGTCTGGATGCTGACAGCGAAGGCCTGCTCCTGCTGACCAATGACGGCAAGCTTCAGGCCCACATTGCCGACCCGCGCTACAAGATGGAAAAAACCTACTGGGTGCAGGTAGAAGGTGAGCCCCCGGAGGCCGCGCTGCAAACCTTGCGCCAGGGCGTGCAACTAAACGACGGCCCCACCCGCCCGGCCCGGGCTGAGCGGATGGGGCCGCCGCCTGACCTGTGGGACCGCGAGCCACCGGTGCGTGTGCGGCAGGCCATTCCCACCGCCTGGATTGAGCTGACCATCTCCGAGGGCCGCAACCGCCAAGTGCGACGCATGACGGCTGCGGTGGGTTTTCCGACCCTGCGACTGATCCGGGCGGCCATTGGCACTCACAGCTTGCACGGGCTGGCACCCGGCACCAGCCGCGGCTAAAGGGCCGCGACGCTGCCAAAATACGGCGTCTGCCATCTGCGCACCTCTGCGCAACTTCACAAAGGACTTCAATTGAAACTTGCAACTGCACGTCTGGCTCAAATCGCCCTGCCCCTGGCCGCCGCACTGGCACTGACCCTGACTGGCTGCTCCAAGCAGGATGCATCGAACCCAAGCGCCAGCCAACCGACCAAGACAGCCCTGCCCGCACAGCCTTACGAGGCGGTCGCGTCGCAGGGTAAAGGATTCACGGTGGGGGCCATGATGGCCGCCAATACGGTGTATGTGCTGTTCGACCCACAGTGCCCCCATTGCGGCAACCTGTGGAATGCCTCCCTCCCCTTGCATGGCAAGGTCAAGTTTGTGTGGGTGCCTGTGACGCTGATGAATGCCAAAAGCGGGCCCCAGGGCGCCATGCTGCTGGCCGCCGCTGACCCCGCCACCCTGATGACTGAACATGAGAAATCGCTCCTGGCCGGCACGGGTGGCATTTCTGCCTCGGCCAATGTGCCAGCCGAGCTGGAACAAACCCTCAAAAACAACACCGCTTTATTTAACAGCCTGAAGGTGGAGTCTGTTCCCTACATCCTGGCCAAGAACCAGCGCACCGGCGAACTGGTCACGCACAACGGCGCCATGGATTCAGCCGCACTGGGTAATTTTTTGGGGCTGACCCAGCCATAACACCTCCCCTTTGCGCTCAATCGACATGCCATCCCTCGCTGCTGACCCCAACACCCTCTTTGCAACCGATGCCCGGGCGCTGGAGCGGGCACGCATGCTCGCCACCCTGGTCAACAACCTGCAGGGCATGGCCTACCGGTGCCGCAATGACGCACAGTGGCATATGGTCTTTGTCAGCCAAGGCTGCCTGGAACTCACCGGCTACACACCACAAGAGCTGGTGCAAGGCGAGCTGATGACTTGGGAGCTACTGACCCATAAAGATGACCAATCTGCCGTGAGGGACTGCATCAACGATGCTATTTTGAACGGCCAGCGGTTTTCGGTCAGCTATCGGATCAGCACCCGTGCGGGCCAGGAGAAATGGGTTTCAGAACGCGGCGTGAGCCTGCAAGGCGATGACGGCGAAATCTATATTGAGGGCTTTATCGAGGACATCACCGCGCAAAGGGCCATGCTGATGGCGCAAGAGCAGGCCGAGTTCCGGTATCTTCAAATCTTCGAACACGCCTCAGAAGGCATTTTCCAGACTACGGCAGACGGGCACTATCTGGCGGCCAACCCGGCGCTGGCCAAAATTTATGGCTATGCCACTGCACAAGAGCTGATGCAGAATCTGTCAGACCTGGGCCAACGCCTGTATGTGGAGGCCAGCCAGCGCCGGGTGTTCCAGCGCCTGATGGAAACCCACAACGAAGTGCTCAATTTTGAGTCCGAGGTGCTTCGCCGTGACGGCACGCGCATCTGGATTTCAGAAAACGCCCATACCGTGCTCGGCCCGCAGGGTGAATTCATTTGCTATGAGGGAACGGTGCAGGACATCACCGAGCGCAAGCAGCATCAGGCCCAACTGGAGCGCCAGGCCAATCACGATTTGCTGACCGGCCTGCCCAACCGAACCCTGTTGGGTGACCGCATCGAGCAAGGCATGGCCCACGCCACCCGCATGGGCTACTACCTGGCGGTGGTGTTCATTGACCTGGACAACTTCAAGTTCATCAACGACAGCTTGGGGCACGCCGCAGGCGACGAATTGCTCAAGGAAGTGGCGGTGCGCCTGAGCGCCTGCCTGCGCAGCTCGGACACCGTGGCGCGGTTGGGGGGCGATGAGTTTGTGTTGATCATCAACGACCATTACCAGATCAGCACGGTGATCTCCTTGCTTGGACGGGTGATGCAGGATATCTGCCGCCCGGTCAGCCTCGCCGGGCGGGAGTTTCATGTGGGAGCCAGCCTGGGCGTGGCGCTTTACCCGGAGGATGGTGACAACGCGCAGAGCCTGCTCAAGCACGCCGATATCGCCATGTATTGCGCCAAAGATCGGGGTCGCAACAACTTCCAGTTCTTCACCCGCGAACTTAACCGGCTTGCCGATGAACGCCTGAACATCGAGTCGGCCATGCGTACGGCGCTGGAGCGCGATGAATTCGAGGTGTACTACCAGCCCAAGGTGGACCACCAGCGGCGCATCGTGGGGGTTGAAGCGCTGGCACGATGGTTTCATCCCGAACTCGGCGCCATTAGCCCGGACAAATTCATTCCCATTGCCGAAGAAACCGGCCTCATCGGACCGCTGACCACTGCTATCTTGCGCCATGCCTTCGCCAGTGCGCACGTCTGGAATCAGCAGCGTGAAGTGCCGCTGCGCATGGCTGTGAACCTGTCGCCCAAGCTGTTCCTGAACAGCGACATCGTGGATCACGTGGCCAGCCTCTTGAGAGAGGCCGACCTGCCGGCAAGCCAGGTTGAACTGGAGATCACGGAAACGGTTTTTCTGGGTGACGGTGAGCGCGCAGTGGGCGTTCTCAGGGCCCTCAAGGCACTGGGGGTTCACCTGGCCATGGATGACTTTGGCACCGGCTACTCGTCTCTGAGCTACCTGCGGCGGTTTCCGCTGGACATCATCAAGATCGACCGCTCGCTGGTGACTGGGCTGGAGCACGAAGAAGACGTGGCCATGATCGCGCGCGCCGTGATTTCGCTGGGCCAAAGCCTGCGCAAAACCGTGGTGGCCGAAGGGGTCGAAAACCAGGCCCAATTTGATTTTTTGCGTTTTCAGGGATGTGACGAATTTCAAGGTTATCTGCTGTCCCGGCCCCTGCCACAGGCCGGGTTCACACGACTGCTGGCAGCGGGCGACCTCATTGCCAAGGCGCCAGCCAGCGCACCATGACAACTGCCCAATGGTTTCTGCTGGTCGGCGGCTTGCTGCTGGTGATGGGGCTGACCACCACCGCCCTCAAGCGCGCACCGGTCACCACCGCCATCATTTATCTGGCGGTGGGCTTGCTGGTGGGCCCCAGCGGGCTCAATGCGTTTCACTTCAACCCCCTGAAACAGTCGGCCTTGCTGGAGGTTCTGACTGAGATCGCGGTGCTGATCTCGCTGTTTTCTGCGGGCATCAAAATGCCGGCGCCGTTCAGTCTGAACCGATGGCGCGCACCCATTTTGTTGGCCACCGTCTCCATGACAGTCACCGTGGCGCTGGTGGCGGCGTTTTCATACTTTGTGTTGGGGCTGCCCTGGGGCGCAGGGGTATTGCTCGGCGCCATCGTGGCGCCCACCGACCCGGTACTGGCCACCGACGTACAAATCCGCCACCCTGGCGACCGGGACCAACTGCGCTTCACCCTGACATCAGAGGCTGGCATGAACGACGGCAGTGCGTTTCCGTTTGTGCTGCTGGGGCTGGGGCTGTTGGGCCTGCATGAACTGGGTGACGGCGGCTGGCGCTGGGTCATGGTGGATGTGGTGTGGGCCACTGTGGGTGGCATTGCTTTGGGCGTGATGGCCGGCCACGGTCTGGCCCGCCTGAGCTGGAAACTGCGCGGTGGCAGCCACCAACATGAATTGCTGGACGACTTTTTAGGCTTGGGACTCATTGGTGTGGTTTATGGCCTGGCCGTGGCAGTGAGCGCCTGGGGATTTTTGGCCGTATTTTTTGCAGCAGTGGCACTGCGCCAGACTGAATTGAAACTGGCCACTGCTGAACAAACGACACCGCACGCACAGGCACCCCGGGCCATGGTCAGCCAGGGCTCCCTGATTTTCAAGGAGCACCTGGAGCGGCTGTCGGAGTTGTGCCTGATTCTGCTGGTGGGTGGAACGCTGTTTTGGAGTTCGTGGAGCTGGTCCGCTGTCGGGTTGGCCCTGTTTTTATTTTTGATTGCGCGCCCCGCCAGTGTGGTGGTGGGCCTGATGGGCACCGACATCCCCTGGCGGGTTCGTGGCATGGCCGGCTGGTTTGGGGTGCGCGGCATCGGGTCACTGTATTACCTGATGTACGCCTTGCAACACGGACTGCCCGAGGAACTGGGGCTGCAATTGATCCAGCTGACCCTGATTGTGGTGGCGCTCTCCATCCTGTTGCATGGCATCAGCGTCAAACCCGCCATGCGTCATTTCTGGAAAAAGGGCAAACGGAGCGACACACCTTAAGGGCGGGCCAGGTTCATGGTCCAGTAAAACCCATAGGGTGCGCCATCGTTGCGTATGCAGGCTACCCCGATATCCTGATATGACGGCTCCATCATGTTCTTGCAATGACCCGGGCTGTTGAGCCAACTGGCAATCACTTCCTGCACACTGCTCTGGCCTGCCGCGATGTTTTCACCCGCAGCGCTCAGGCTGTAACCTGTAGCCTGTAGGCGCTGCAGCAGACTGCCGCCATCTGTACTGACATGCGAAAACATGTGGTTTTGAGCCATGTCGCGCGAATGATTGGCGGCTGACTGTTGCAACATATTGTTCCAATTCAACCCCTGCGTGGCGCGATAGACATTGGTTCCACATACGGCACCGGCTGCGCGCACCGCATTGACGGCCAACAGCAGCTCAACTTGAATGCCTTGGGCACCGTTCAGTCCGCAACTGGTCTCATCAACCACCGCCGGAGCGGCAACTTCAGCCTGAGGCGAGACAACTACAGGCACCGACTCCTGAACAGGGACCTGGGCCGGGCGCAAGGTCACCGGCACCGCCACGACCGATGCGGCGGGGTTGGCAGCGGCCACCACAGGCGGCGCGTCAGGTGACACAGGCCCTTCGGCACCGCCGCCACCTCCACAAGCCGTCATGGAAAAACACAGGCAAAGCGTCGCACCGGGACGCGCAAGGCGTCCAATTTTTTGATTGGTCATTGGGGGAGAAAACTCAGATTGAAAGCAGACTCAAATTTTGCGCCTCTGAAACAGCTCAATCAAAATGGTCTTGTAAGTGAACGTACGTCTCCACCGGATGTGCAGGCCTGCATGAACGCTCTACGCTGCTTCAGCGACATGTTGGCCACAAACCGTCTTCTAAGCTACATTTCCCGACAGTCCGTGTGCAGGCCAAGGGCCCACGCCAGCCCCAATTTTTGAAAGTACCCTATGAAAGCTATCTGGAACAACACCGTCATCGCCGAGAGTGATGACACCGTCGCGGTTGAGGGCAATTGCTACTTTCCCGAGAGTTCACTCAAGCGCGAATTCGTCACATTCAGCAATCACAAAACATCCTGCAGCTGGAAAGGTCAGGCCAGCTACTACTCGCTGCTGGTCAATGGCGAACTCAACGCCGATGCCGTGTGGTACTACCACGACCCCAAAGCGGAGGCCGAGGTGGTGAAAGGGCGTGTAGCCTTCTGGAAAGGCGTCACGGTGCAATGAGCGGCTCGTGGTACGACCGCCACATACTTCCCCACGCGCTGGATTTTGCCTGCGGACTGCCCATGGTGGGGCGCATGCGAGCCCAAGTAGTGCCACTGGCGCGGGGCCGCGTGCTGGAAGTAGGTATCGGCACCGGACTCAACCTGCGCTTTTACGACAAAACGCGCGTCACCCGGATCACCGCGCTAGACCCGGCACTGGAGTTGCACCCCCTGGCCCGCCAGCGCATTCACGATGCCGGCCTTGAAGTCACCTTGCTGGGCCTGTCCGCCGAAAAAATCCCGCTGCCCGATGCGAGCTTTGACACCGTGCTGATCACCTACACGCTGTGCACCATCCCCGACCCGCTGGCCGCCCTGCATGAAATGCGCCGTGTACTGGCGCCGGGCGGGCAATTGTTGTACTGCGAGCACGGTCGGTCCCCCGATGAATCAGTGCGCCGCTGGCAAGAGCACTTGCAACCGCTGTGGGGACCGCTGACGGGCGGTTGTCATTTGGGGCG
Organism: Rhodoferax sp.; assembly: GCA_030683195.1. GTDB lineage: Bacteria > Pseudomonadota > Gammaproteobacteria > Burkholderiales > Burkholderiaceae_C > Rhodoferax. Next base: position 20,473 of record JAUXQA010000428.1, read on the forward strand.
CGACATTCCCGCCCTGCTGCAGTCTGCGGGGTTTGAACTGCCCGACTTGCACACCCGCTACCTGCCCGGGCCCCGACCCATGACGTTTCATTACTGGGGCGTGGCCCACGCCAAACCCTCACCTGAAGCAAAGACCCCATGACCTCAAGTACATCCCCCACCACAGCCAAGGTGCTGGCTTTTGACATCTTTGGCACCGTGGTCGACTGGCACACGTGCATCGCCCGTGAAGCTGAGGCGCTAAGTCCGGGCGTAGACGGCAGCGCCTTCGCGCTGGCGTGGCGGGCAGGCTACCAACCCGCCATGCGCCGGGTGATGTCGGGCGAGCTGGGCTGGACCCTGATTGACGATCTGCACCGCCTGATCCTGGACGATGTGCTCAAAACCTTTGGACTGCACGATCTGACGGAAACACAAAAACAGCACCTGAACAAAGCCTGGCACCGTCTGGACCCCTGGCCCGATGCGGTGGCGGGTTTGGTGCGCTTGAAATCGCGCTACACCATCTGCACGCTCTCCAACGGCAACATCGGCCTGCTGACCCACATGGCCAAACGCGCCGGTCTGCCGTGGGACTGCATTTTGTCAGCCGAGGTCTTCAAAGCCTACAAGCCCGACCCCGCCACTTACCTGGGCGTGGCCCGGGTGTTTGATGTGTCGCCTGGCGAGGTGATGCTGGTGGCAGCCCACCAGGAAGATCTGACCGCAGCGCGCGCCTGCGGCCTTCAGACTGCTTATATTGAGCGCCCCGCCGAATTCGGCGCGGCGCACCCCAAAGACGTGTCGCCCGACCCCGCCAACAATTGGCACGCTGAAGACCTCTTGAATTTGGCTGACCAATTGGGCTGCTGAGCGCGCCAGATCAATTGACAGCCTGACGGCCACTTGTTACATTAATAACCAACCAGTCAGTAACTCAATGGATCACGTGACCCCACCTTGTCAACCGTCACCGGAGCTTGTCAGCCGCAACGCACGCCGCAAAGAAGCCCGACCAGGTGAACTGCTGGAAGCCGCGCTGGACCTGTTTGTCGAAAAAGGCTTTGCGGCCACCAAGGCTGAAGAAGTTGCCCGACGTGCCGGGGTCTCCAAAGGCACGCTGTTTTTGTATTTCTCAAGCAAAGAAGAGTTGTTCAAGGCAGTGGTCCGCGAAAACATCGCAGGGCGTTTTGTTGAATGGAATGCCGAATTTGAAGCATTCAAGGGCGGCACGCCCGATATGCTGCGTTACGCCATGACCGAATGGTGGCAACGTTTAGGCAGCACCAAGGCCTCTGGTATCACCAAGCTCATGCTCAGCGAGGCCCACAACTTCCCGGAACTGGCGGCCTTCTACCAGCATGAGGTCATACAGCCGGCTCATGTGCTGATCCGGCGGATATTGCAGCGCGGCGTGGACCGGGGTGAGTTTGCGCCAATCGACATGAAATACGGCGTCTACACCGTGCTGGCGCCCATGTTGTTTTTGCAATTGATGATGCACTCCAAAAACGCCTGTATCGAGCCCTCCGACGCCTCCGCCGTGGACCCTCAAAAATACATTGCGGCGCAGCTGCAAACCATTCTGGCTGGCCTGTGTGTTCGTCCTTCCACCGCTTCACTTTCAGAGAAAACTCCTGCCGCATGAAAACCTGGTTCAAATGGGCGCTGGCCGCCGTGATCTTGTGTGCGCTCACGCTGGGCGTGTGGCAAGTCTTGTCGAGCAAGAAGG
>JAUXQA010000433.1 GCA_030683195.1 Rhodoferax sp.
CAACCCCATGCCGCCATCCGGGGTGCGGGGCACTTTTTGCAGGAAGACAAGGGCGCAGAGGTAGCGCGTGCCATGGTGTCCTTCATGCGGACACCCTCACCTGGAGCAAATTAAAAAGCTGGCCTTGCAAGATGCAGGACCGTCAGCTGTCAGTATGATGTAAGCCGGTGACGAAGATAGTCTTTGTCCGCATATGAGGTTCCTCCCATGGATTCACCCACCGGTTCCAGCCAGTCAGTTGCTCGTCGTTTGGCATTGATGTCTCTGGGAGGTCTTGCTGTGGTCTTGCTGGCTGTCAGCGCTGCCATCGGTGTCATTGAGCATCGCACTACACACGCCTTGATGGTCAATTCGGTGGCTGAACGCGTTCAGAGCATTGTGGCTGTGGCAGATGCCTCAGACCAGGTCAGTCGTGAAATGGTGCAGCGCTCTTTCAAGACCTTTCGCCAGAGCTATGAAGCCACGCCAAGCCTGAACGTGGACAGCGGTGAACTCAGCAGCTATGGCAGCGTCGTCAACAACGAGTTTGGCTCCGTGGACAAGTTCAGCCGCGACACTGGGGGCGTGGCCACCGTGTTCGCCAAAAAAGGAGATGACTTTCTGCGCGTGACCACCTCGCTGAAAAAACAGGATGGCTCCCGAGCGCTGGGCACCCTGCTGGACCGTGCCCACCCCGCCTATGCCCTTATGGTGGCCGGGCAAGCGTACACCGGCCCGGCTGTGCTGTTTGGCAAGTCTTACATGACCCATTACGATCCCATCAAGGACGCTGCCGGCAAGGTCATTGGCATCTTTTTTGTAGGTACCGACACGGCACTGCAGCAGGCCTCGCTGGAAGGCCAGATTCAGGCACAAAAGTTTTTTGAAACGGGCGCGCTTTATTTCATTGACGGGCGCGGGCCGCTGACTGACGCACGCTTTGTGATTCATCCCAGCGCCAAGGGCAAGAAAGTGCTGGAGTCCTACCCTCAAGCCGACCAATTTTTGACCGCGCTGGCAGCCTCACCAGAGGGGTATGTGCGTGACGCGGTGACGGTGCTGGCCACTACGCCCGGTGACCGCTGGGCTGTGATGCGCAAGACCAAGTCGGGCACCGGCTGGCTGGTGGCTGAGGTGTCAGAGAGCGAGTCCATGGCCCAGTACTGGGCCAATATGAGCATCATCTGGGGCTTGCTGGCTCTCACCACGGTACTCCTGGGGGGCGGCCTGTTCCTCTTGGTGCGTCACACGGTGAGCAAGCCCTTGGGCGAGTTGACGTTGGCTGTGACTGCTGTGGCGCAAGGTGATCTGACCCAGGTTTTTCGCACCCAGCGCAGTGATGAAATTGGTGCCCTGGTCAATGAGGTAGAGGGCATGCGACAGCGCTATCTGGAGGTTCTGTCGCAGGTACGTTCATCAGTCGAGAGCGTGAGCACCGCCAGTGCCGAGATTGCCACTGGGAACCAGGATTTGAGCGTTCGCACCGAGCAAACTGCCAGCAACCTGCAGCGCACGGCTTCGAGCATGGAGCTGCTCACCAGCACGGTGAAACAGTCCGCTGACGCCTCCCGGCAGGCCAACCAACTGGCTGCCTCCGCTGCCGAAGTGGCGGCCCGCGGTGGTTCGGCGGTGGGTGAGGTTGTGGCCACCATGAACGAGATCAACCAGAGTTCCCGCAAGATTTCCGACATCATTGGTGTAATTGACGGCATCGCATTTCAAACCAACATTCTGGCTCTGAACGCGGCGGTGGAGGCCGCCCGCGCGGGCGAACAGGGCCGCGGCTTTGCCGTGGTCGCGAGTGAAGTTCGCAGCCTGGCACAACGCAGCGCGGAGGCAGCACGTGAAATCAAGGCGCTGATCGGTGCATCGGTAGAGAAGGTCGAGTCCGGCTCGCGGCTCGTGCAAAACGCAGGCCGCACCATGGATGAAATTGTGGGCTCGGTCAAGCGGGTAAGCGACATCATCGGCGAGATCACCGCAGCCGCCAGCGAGCAATCTGATGGCATTGGCGAGGTCAATACCGCCATCAACCAGCTCGACCAGATGACCCAGCAAAATGCGGCCCTGGTCGAAGAATCTGCTGCAGCGGCCGATAGCCTGCGCGATCAGGCGCAGCGACTTGCTGATGCCGTGGCCATCTTTAAACTCTCAGGCATTGGGGCCCCGGCTCTGGGCCACAACTCACCCCGGAGATTGTCATGAACGCAAGAACCCCTGAATCCGTATTGAATGCCGCGCAAGCCCTGGGCGAGGTCAGCCAGGCGTGGGACAACGACATCGTCAGCCAACTCACCGACTACATCAGCATTCCCGCCAAGTCGCCGATGTTCGATGCCGAATGGGAGAAAAACGGGTTTATCGATACGGTGATGTGGAACGCCGCCACGTGGGTGGAGTCGCAAAAGGTCGAGGGCTTGACGCTTGAGATCATTCGCCTGGAAGGCCGCACACCCGTTCTGTTTTTTGAGGTGCCTGCCTCCAACGGCGCATCAGCTGACGCGGTGGCGCCGTCGAGCCAGACGGTGTTGATGTACGGCCACCTGGACAAGCAGCCAGAATTCTCTGGCTGGCGCAATGACCTCGGTCCCTGGACGCCCAAGTACGAGAACGGCAAGCTCTATGGCCGTGGGGGGGCTGACGATGGTTATGCGGTGTACGCCAGTATTGCCGCTATCCAGGCACTCAAGAGCCAGAAGGTGGCGCACCCGCGCATTGTGGGGCTGATTGAGACCTGTGAAGAAAGCGGCTCGCGCGATTTGCTGCCCTACATCGACGCTCTGGGAAAAAGGCTGGGTGACGTGGCGTTGGTCATTTGCCTGGACTCGGGCGCCGGCAACTACGACCAGCTTTGGCTCACCAGCAGCTTGCGCGGCATGGCCAGCGGGGTGCTCAAGGTCGAGATTTTGACCGAGGGTGTGCACTCGGGCGATGCCAGCGGGTTGGTGCCATCAAGCTTTCGCATCATGCGTCAGGTGCTGGACCGGTTGGAGGACAGCGCCACCGGGCGGCTCTTGCCCGGTAGCTTTCACTGCGAGGTGCCTGCTGACCGCTTGGCTCAGGCGCAGGCCACAGCGGCCATTTTGGGCGACGAGGTTCACAAGCGCTTTCCGTGGGCGCATTACGACTGCGGCGGTTCCACCGCATTTGCCTTGCCCACCACCACCGACCCGGTTCAGGCGTTGCTCAACCGCACCTGGACACCCACGCTCAGCGTGACCGGGGCGGAGGGCTTTCCTTCATTGCAAGACGCCGGTAATGTGCTGCGGCCCTACACGGCCTTCAAGCTCAGCCTGCGCCTGCCCCCACTCATTGACGCTGGCATGGCTGTGGAGCAGCTCAAGACTTTGCTGGAAGACAACGCGCCCTACCAGGCCCGCGTGACTTTTGAGGGTTTGTCGGGCGCCACCGGCTGGAATGCCCCCAGTACCGCGCCCTGGTTTGAGCAGGCGCTCAACAGCGCCTCCAACGCGTACTTTGGCGCACCCTGTGGCTACATCGGGCAGGGTGGCACCATTCCTCTCATGAACATGCTGTCCAAGGGCTTCCCCAAGGCGCAGATGATGGTGTGTGGCGTGTTGGGCCCCAAGAGCAACGCGCATGGGCCCAATGAGTTTTTGCATGTGCCCTACGCCAAAAAGCTCACGGCGGCAGTGGCTCAGGTCATCGCCCAGTTGCCGCGTTAAGCACTGCTGTGGCTGCTCAAGTCCCGCATCCGTTGTCGGAGTGACGAATGATTGCTGAATCCATCCTCAGCCCCTTTGTTGCCAGCGATGGCGAAAACCTGGCCATCCAGGACTGGCCGGACTACCAAGGGGAGCGTCTGCGCGGCATTGTTCTTCTGGTGCACGGTCTGGGTGAGCATGCGGGACGGTATGAGGTGGTGGCCAGCCTGCTGAATGCCTGGGGTTTTGCGGTGCGCGGCTACGATCAGTACGGTCACGGCGAGTCAGGCGGTCCGCGTGGTGGGCTACCCTCTGATGCGCGTCTGCTGGACGATTTGGCTGATATTGTCGACACCACCCGAGCCCGTATGCCCCCCGATACGCCGTTGATTCTGTTGGGGCACAGCCTGGGCGGTTTGGTGGCGGCGCGCTTCGTGTCACTGGCCATGCGCCCGGTTGACGCGCTGGTGCTGTCTTCGCCTGCGCTGGACCCGGGGCTCAATGCTGTCCAGAAATTGTTGATCGCGGTATTGCCCAAAATCGCGCCCAACCTGCGCGTGGGCAATGGGCTTGACGCCTCGCTGATCTCGCATGACCCCGCTGTGGTGGCTGCGTATTTGGCCGATCCACTGGTGCATGACCGCATCTCGGGGCGGCTGGCGCGCTTCATTGCAGGCGCCGGGCCTGCTACCGTGGCTCTGGCTTCACAGTGGCAGGTGCCTACTCTGCTGTTGTATGCCGGTGCCGACAAGTTGGTCAATCCGGGGGGGAGCCGTGCCTTTCTGGCGCAGGCCCCGCAGCAAGTGGTCACAGCCCGTTGTTTCGACGAGTTGTACCACGAGATATTCAATGAGATGAAGCCTGAGCCGGTGTTTGCCGCGCTCAAGGAGTGGCTGGACGCCAGCTTTTAGGTAGCCGTTGATGCAGTTGCCGTCGCAATGTCCCTGAAACAGCGCAAGGCATAGCCCACATGAAGCGCTGCTCCCATGTACAGGACATCTTCATCGATATTGAACTGGGGGTGGTGATGCGGGTAACAGGCACCAGTACGCTCGTTTCGCACCCCGATGAAGGCCATCAAACCTGGGTACACCTCCAGAAAATCTCCAAAATTTTCGGAGACCATGAGTGGAGCGAACGGAATCAGCGGCTCTGCGCCAAATAGCTCCTCCACGACCTGTTCTGCCAGCTGGCTACTGTGAGCGTCGTTGACCAACATGGTGCCACCTCGCCGAATGCTCACTTCTGCGGTGGCACGGTAGGTGTCTGCCGTGCTTTGCACGACTCGGCGCAAGGCCTCCTGCAGGTGAACCTGATCTGCCTGATCAGTGGTGCGCAGGGTGCCGGCCAGCACGGCCTTGTCGGGAATGACATTGCCAGCATCACCGCTGTGCAACTTGCCGAAGGTCAGCGCTGCCGGGTGCGTTGGATCAATCTCGCG
>JAUXQA010000436.1 GCA_030683195.1 Rhodoferax sp.
GCGGTGTGCATCTCGTCCCCAGTGCGGTCCAGAAAACCGGTGTTGATGAAAGCCACGCGGCTGGCCGCTGCGGCAATGCAGGCCTTGAGGTTGACGCTGGTACGGCGCTCTTCGTCCATGATGCCGAGCTTGACCGTGCTGTCTTCCAGGCCCAGCATCTTCTCGACGCGGCTGAACAGCTCAGCGGCAAATGCCACTTCAGCCGGGCCGTGCATTTTGGGCTTGACGATGTAGACCGAGCCCTTGCGCGAGTTGCGAATCGCGTCTTTGGCGGTGCGCTTCAGGTCGTGCATGGCGATGGTGGTGGTGACCACGGCATCCATGATGCCCTCGGGAATCTCGCGCACGGCACCTGCCTTGTCGGTGTACAGAATGGCCGGGTTGGTCATGAGGTGACCCACATTGCGCAGGAACATCAGCGAGCGGCCGTGCAGAACCACTTTTTTGCCGGTGCCGCTGGGTGGGGTGTAAACGCGGTCAGCATTCAGGCCACGGGTCAGCGTCTGGCCGCCTTTCTCAAAGCTCTCGACCAGGGTGCCTTGCAGGATGCCGAGCCAGTTGCTGTAGGCCAGCACTTTGTCGTCGGCATCGACCACGGCCACGGAGTCTTCGAGGTCGAGGATGGTGGAGAGGGCCGCCTCCAGCACCAAGTCGGCCACGCCGGCGGGGTCGGTGGCGCCAATGGCGGTGGCGCGGTTGATGATGATGTCGAGGTGCAGGCCGTTGTGCTGCAACAGCACGCTGCTGGGTGCTTTTTCTTCGCCCTGGAAGCCAATGAACTGCTCGGGGTTGGCCAGGCTGGTGTTGGAGCCGTCCGCCAGTTTGATGGCGAGCTTGCCAGCCTTGACGCGGTAGCCCACCGAGTCAATGTGCGAGCCCTTGCGCAGAGGCGCGGTGCGGTCCAGCACGTGGCGCGCGTACTCAATGACCTTGGCGCCGCGCTTGGGGTTGTAGCCGCCTTTTTTGGCAACCTTTTCGCAACCTTTGGCTTCGCTGATCACGTCCGTGCCGTACAACGCGTCATACAAGCTGCCCCAGCGGGCGTTGGCGGCGTTCAGGGCGTAGCGGGCGTTCAGCACGGGCACTACCAACTGGGGGCCGGCTTGCACAGCCAGTTCAGCGTCCACTTTGGCGGTGGTGATCTTGACCTTTTTGGGCGCGGGCACCAGGTAGCCAATTTGCTCCAGAAACGCACGGTAGGCAGCCATGTCGGTCACTGGGCCAGGGTGGGCGCTGTGCCAGGTGTCCAGCTCGGTTTGCAGGCGGTCGCGCTCGGCCAGCAGGGCGATGTTTTTTGGGGCCAGATCGGCCACCACGGCTTCAAAGCCTTTCCAGAATTTGGCCGGTGTGATGCCGGTGCCGGGCAGCACTTTTTTATCGATGAATTCGGCCAGCGGGGCGGCAACTTGCAGGCGGTTTTTGGCAATGCGTTCGGTCATGGTGTGAGACTCTGGTTGGGTAACTCTGGCGCTGGGGTACGAGCTGGGCGCCCCATGCGAAAACGCGGATTTTAGCGGCTCACCCGGGAAGGACCGCAATAGCGCTGGTTCAACCCCCCACTTGAGTGATCGCTTTGGCGATCAAAAAGGCGGTATTTGCGGCACATGATGGGTGGCAAATCGGATCGTCGTCACGCTGGCGCAACGCACAGTGGAACAATGGCGTTTTTTATATTTGAATGAATCGCCCCTGACCCATGGACAAGCCCACAGATCGCCCCCGTATGCTCCCCCTGACTGGCCTTCGCGTCGTTGAATTCACCCACATGGTCATGGGCCCCACTTGCGGCATGGTGCTAGCCGATATGGGGGCGGAGGTCATCAAGGTCGAGCCGATTGACGGCGATCGCACCCGTCATTTACTGGGTTCAGGGGCAGGTTTCTTCCCCATGTTCAATCGG
>JAUXQA010000438.1 GCA_030683195.1 Rhodoferax sp.
GGGTGTCCAGCGACGCCAGCATCTGGGCCGGCGTCCCCTCAAACAGCCTGCCACAGCCGCCGCTGAACAGGGTGTCGCCGCAAAATAAAAGCGGCGATCCGTCCATGTCTTTCAAGTAGTACGCGATGTGGCCGGCGGTATGGCCCGGTACATCTATCACTTCAAGGCTCAGGCCCAGCGACTGCACCGACTGCCCGTGGCAGAGCCGGGTGATCGGCTCGGGCATGACTTCGCGGGCAGGACCAAACACACGGGCCCCCGTCGCCTCGCGCAGATTGGCAACGCCACCGGTGTGAGCAGGGTGATGGAGCGAGACTAGAATGGCGTCGAGTTTCAAGCACAGGCGGTGCAGGGCTTCCAGAACAGGTTGAGCATCGCCGGGGTCAACGACCAATGCCTGATGTTCGTCATGCAGTAGCCAAATGTAATTGTCGGAGAACGCGGGTATTGGAATGAGCTTCATGAACGATGAAATTATAGGTTTGCACGACTGGCTCAAGACCCCTGCGGGGCGCTATCTGCTGTCGTGGGAACAGTCCGAAATGGACTCGGCGGTGGCTGATATTTTCGGGTTTCACGCCTTGCAGCTCGGCTTGCCCGAGTTGCATGCGCTGGCAACCAATCGTATGCCTCACCAGTGGCTGGCCAACCATTCCCCCACGCCAGGCGCGGATTTTCTCACTGAGTTCTCGGCATTGCCGTTCCAGGCTAACAGCCTGGACCTGGTGGTTTTACCGCACACGCTGGAACTTAGCGCCGATCCCCACACCACTTTGCGTGAGGTTGAACGTGTGCTGGTGCCGGAAGGCCGCGTGGTGATTTGTGGTTTCAATCCGGTCAGTCTATGGGGTTTGCGCCAGCAGCGTGCGCGCCTGTACCATCGCATGGGTTTTGAGAATACATTCTTGCCCCACAAGGATTTCATTGGTTACTGGCGCTTACGAGACTGGTTGCGGTTACTGGGCTTTGAGGTGGAAATGGGGCATTTTGGGTGCTACAGGCCCGCGCTGTCCAGCGACAAGTGGCTACAGCGCTTTGCCTGGATGGACCCGATCGGTGACCGTTGGTGGCCTGTTCTGGGTGCTGTCTATTTTCTGGTGGCTGTCAAGCGGGTGCATGGAATGACGCTGCTCAGTCCTTCATGGCGCGTGACCCGTGCGCCGGTCAATGCACCTGTTTCTGTAGCGGGGAAGTTAATAAACACGCTGGCTAGAGGCCAAAAACATCTAAATTAAAGGAATCTGGATTGAACGCAGTTGAAATTTATACCGACGGGGCCTGCAAGGGCAACCCAGGCCCCGGCGGGTGGGGCGTTTTGCTCAAGACAGCCGACGCCCAGAAGGAGTTGTTTGGAGGTGAGCTGGGAACCACCAACAATCGCATGGAGATGATGGCGGTGATTGAGGCCCTGTCCGTTTTGAAGCGTCCTTGCCAGGTGACGCTGCATGTGGACAGTCAATATGTTCTCAAGGGCATGACCGAGTGGTTGTCCGGCTGGAAGGCCCGAGGCTGGAAAACAGCTTCCAAGCAGCCCGTGAAAAACGTTGATTTGTGGCAGCGGCTGGACGAGTTGGTCAAGACATCGGGCCACACGATCGACTGGCGATGGGTGCGCGGCCACAACGGCGATCCTGGCAATGAGCATGCCGACATGCTCGCCAACCGGGGTGTGGAGATGGCCCTGAAGCAGCGCTGAACCGCTGAATCCAGAAAGTAAAGTCCAGGCAAAGTTGCGCCAGCAGTCTTAAGCCCTAGTGCCCCTTGGTGAGATAACGGCTGTTTATCCTGCTACATTGAAAACCTGATCTTCTTGGGCACGCTTCGTTTGTGTCGTGCTTGTCCAGTCCATTCGTCAAGAAAAGTCCCGTTCATGGCAAAAAAAATAATTTATATCGTCGTTGCTGCCGTTGGCATGGCTGCTGCCTCAGGCGCGGCTTGGTGGTACCAGTCGAAACCCGTCAAGGCCAAAGAGATTTCAGGCTCGCCCGCCTCGGGCGCGGGTAAAGGCCCTGCAGCCCCGGGCGCCGCTCGCCCGGCGGGGGTCGAAGTCGCCAAGACCGAACGGGTCTCCATTCAGGATGACGCCGAGTCGGTGGGCACCTTGCGATCGCGTCAAAGCGTCATGCTGCGCCCGGAAGTGGCTGGACGCATCAAGGCGCTGGGTTTCAATGATGGCGCACGGGTGCGCAAGAACCAGCTGCTGGTGCAGCTCGACGACACGCTGCAGCGCGCCGAGGTCAGCCAAGCGCAGGCTCAAGTGTCCATTGCACAAGCCAACTACAAGCGCAACCAGGAACTGGTCGCCCAGAATTTTGTGGCCCAGCGCGTGCTGGAAGAAAGCTCCGCCA
>JAUXQA010000450.1 GCA_030683195.1 Rhodoferax sp.
TGGTGTAACTGCCCCAAAAATCAGCGGCGTTGACAAAGAGTTGCTTGAGAAGAAAAAGAAGGCCGAAGAGGCTGAAGCAGCCAAACGCAAGGCCGAGAAAGAGCGCGTGCAAATCGCCAAAGTAGAGAATTGCGCTCGGGCCAAACAGATCAATGCCAACCTGTCATCAACGACCCGCTTGTTTCAGATGAATGAAAAAGGTGAGCGTGTGCTGGTCGATGATGCCACCCGTGCCGCCGAACTCAAGCGCGCTCAAAGCGTCATTGACACCGACTGCTAGCCCACCTTCGCCAGGATCAGTCGGTCAGTAGCCCGCTTTGGCACCCAAGCGCTTTTTTTCAAAAAGTCCCGTGGTGCGGGCGCCCTGTTTTGCAAAACGCTCCCGACGGGCGACTTTGGGGTCAACAGTCAGTGGCCGGTAGATTTCCAAGCGGTCCTGATCCCGAAGCACTTGATCTGGCGCGCTTTTGCGACCCCAAATACCAAGAACCGCCGTGGATAAATTCAAGTTCGGGAAGAGAGATGGCACGCCGCTGTCGGCAAGCGCCTGCCAAGCTGTCGTGCCTTCAGGCACGACCAGTTGAATCTCATGCAGTTGGCGCGCAGCCGATGAATACACCACAGTGACCCGGAGCAGTGCGTCACTCGCCATAGACCTGACCCGCTCGTTTGACAAAGGCATCCACCATGCTGCTCGCAATTTTGTCAAAGACCGGACTGATCAGCTTGCCGAGGGTGACGTTGTCAAACCCGTAGTTGAGGGTCAATTCCACCCTGCAGGCGCGCTGCGAACCATCGCCCAGTGGCAAGAAGTTCCATTCACCATCAAGCCTTGAAAACGGTCCATCGACCAGGGTCATTGCCACCTGCCGGTCAGGCACATGCAGGTTGCGGGTGGTGAACGTCTGACGGATACCGCCAAATGAAATACCCACCTCAGCGGTCATGCCGTCGGCATCCGACGTGACCACACGGGCGCGGTCGCACCAAGGCAAAAACTGGGGATACTGGTCAACTTCGGTCACAAGAACATACATTTCTTGCGGGCTGTACCAGATCAGGACGGACTTCTTTACGGTTTTCATAGAATGGGGGTCTGAGCGGGATTGTAGACAAGCCTTGAACGCACCCCT